>JBKQPD010000153.1:0-68771 GCA_052145175.1 Binataceae bacterium (SeqCode)
AGGCGCTGGCGACCAATGCCGCGGCGTCCGACGGTACGAGTACGCCGTCCCGTTCCGTGCAGCCGGTCGCGACCGGCGGCATCACCCCGACGCGCAACGCGCGCACCTGGAACGCAACCGCGCGCGCGCAGCCGACGGTAGTCTTGCCGACGCGGAGGTCGGTGCCCGTGAGGAGACAGTTTAGCGGCATAGAAGTCCTGGTGTGAAGATAGCACCGCTCGCGCATATCGGGCAGAGCGGCGAAGTGGCGAACCTGTACGAACTGGAGCCACTGTGGTTAGATCGGGACGATTTCAACTGCGCGAGGTGAACGTCATGGAATACAACGTCATCGACGCTGACGGCCATATTTGCGAACCCCCTGACTTGTGGGAGCGGTACATCGAGCCTAAGTATCGCGAGGGTTGTCCCAAACTGATCACGCTGGAAGGCGGCGAGGAAATTCTGCGAATTGAAGGCGATTACGCGATCTCGCTCAGTCGCGGCAAGCAGAAGGTCAGTTTCGGCGGAGTCGGTGCTTTTGGGTCGCGCGACGGCAAGGTGTCGCCAAAGATTCCGTATGCCGAGGGGCGCAAGGGCGGTTTCGATCCGCACGCGCGTATCCCTGACATGGACGCGGAGGGAATCGACGCCGCGTTCCTCTATCCGAGTCTGGGGCTCTTCCTGGGCGCGACGAAAGATCCGGATTTCTCGAATGCGGTGTGCCGCGCCTACAATCGCTGGCTCGCGGATTACTGCAAGCCTTATCCCGAACGCTTGTTCGGCGCCGCGATGTTGCCGATGCAGTCGGTGGCGGGCGCGGTGCAGGAGATGCGTTTCGCGGCCAGCGAGCTGGGTTTCCATGCCGGCTTCATCCGCCCCAATCCGTACAACGGCCGCGTCCTGCACGATCCGGAATACGATCCGCTGTGGGCCGAAGCGCAGGAGCTCGGCTTTTCGATCGGGATTCACGGCGGCTCCGAGAGCGGCCAGCCGACGCTCGCGATGGACCGCTTTACGCGCGGCGGGGCGGTGCGGCACGTGGTCGCGCATACCTTCGAGATGATCGCGGCGGCGACCAGCCTCATCATGTGCGGCGTCTGTGATCGCTTTCCCAAGGTCAAGTTCGCCTTCCTGGAATCGGGCGGCGGCTGGATGGCCGGATGGCTGGATCGGATGGACCGCCATTTCGACGACGTCGGGATGAACGACACGCGGCTGTCGATGCGGCCGAGCGAGCTTTTCCATCGCCAGTGTTTCATTTCGTTCGAGCCGGTCGAGGGGTCGCTCAAGTACCTGGCCGACTATATCGGTTCCGACAATATTCTGTGGGCGACCGACTATCCGCATCTGGACGGCTTTGAGGACGCCCCGGGCATGATCAAACGGATGGGGCTCGCGCCGCAGACGCTGAAGAATGTCCTCGCGACCGGGGCCAAGCGCTACTACAACCTGCAATAAGGTGAACAGCATGGAATACAACGTCATCGATTCCGATGGTCATATTCTCGAGCCGCCGGATCTCTGGGAAAACTATATCGAGCCGAAATATCGCGAAATCTGCCCCAAGGTGCTTTTCACACCGGAGGGCGGTGAAATTCTGCGGATCGAGGGCGATTGGGCGATTGATCTCGGGCGCGGCAAAAAGCCGGTCACACTCGGCGGGCTGGGCACAATCGGGGCTCGCGCCGGCGGCATCCAGTCCTACAAGATTCCTTACCTCGAGGGTAAGCGGGGCGGCTTCGACCCGCACGCGCGTATTCCGGATATGGACGCCGAGGGGATCGACGCGGCTGTTCTCTACCCGAGTCTGGCGTTGTTTCTCGGTGCGACCAAGGACCCGGAATTCTCGGCGGCCGCCTGCCGGGCTTACAACCGCTGGCTCGCGGATTACTGCAAACCCTATCCGGAGCGGCTCTTCGGCGCGGCGATCCTGCCGCTGCAATCGATCGAGCTTGCCGTGCAGGAGATGGAATTCGCGGTGAAGGAACTGGGCTTCCACGCGGGTTTCATCCGGCCAAATCCGTACAACGGCCGGGTCCTCCACGACCCCGCCAACGATCCGCTATGGGCGGCGGCGCAGGAACTCGATTTTGCGATCGGGATTCATAGCGGCTCGGAGAGCGGGCAGCCGACCATCGGCTTTGACCGTTTTATCCGAGGGCAGGCGGTGCGCCATCTGGTGGCGCATACGATGGAGATGATGGCGGCGGCGACCAGTCTGATTATGTGCGGGGTTTGTGACCGCTTCCCGCGACTGCGCGTCGCCTTCCTGGAATCGGGCGGCGGCTGGATGGCCGGATGGCTCGACCGGATGGACCGGCATTTCGACGACGTCGGGATGAATGATACGCGGCTCTCGACCAGGCCCAGCGACATCTTTCGCCGCCAGTGTTTCATCTCGTTCGAGCCGGTCGAAGGAACGCTCAAATATCTGGCGGAGTATCTTGGTTCGGACAGTATTTTGTGGGCGACTGATTATCCGCACGCCGACGGCTTTCCTGACGCGGCGAACATGATTAAACGGATGGGCTTGCCGCCCAAAACGCTCGCGAATGTGCTGGCGGGCGGGGCGAAACGCTACTACAACCTGCATTAGAGCGGCTTCCCGGAGGAGCGACCCAGATGGAATTTGCAATTTCGTACCCGGCTCGGCCGGACGCCTGGAAGGACCTCGTAATCGCCGAAGATCACGGCTTCACGAATTGCTGGTTCTACGATTCGCAGATGATCTACAGCGACGTCTACGTCTGCATGGCGCTCGCGGCGGAGCATACCAAGCGCATCAAACTATCGACCGGGGTCGCGATTCCGTCGAACCGGATTGAGCCGGTAACCGCCCACTCGATCGCGACGATCAACCTGCTCGCGCCGGGCCGCGCGATGCTCGGGATCGGCAGCGGCTTCACCGGTCGCAACACGATGGGCTTGCCGCCCGTGCCGCTCGAGCGCATTCGCGCGTACGTCGCGATGGTGCGCAAGTTGCTGCGCGGCGAAGAGGTGATGTATCGCGAAGGCAAGCGCGAACGCGCGATCCGCTTCCTCCATCCCCACACGGAGCAGGGCTATATCAATATCAAGGATACGATTCCTATCCATTTGGCCGCGGACGGGCCGAAGGCGCTCGAAATGACCGGCGAAATCGCCGACGGCTGGATGACCGTGCTGTCCGATCCGGAGCGCTTCAAGCAGAAATACGATCTGGTAAAGAAAGGCGCCCAGCGCGCCGGACGCTCGTTCGACAATCTGCCCAACGCCGTGCTGACCTCGGGATGTGTGCTGCGCGACGGCGAGCGCGCCGATTCGCCCCGGGTGGTTCAGCGGATGGGCCCGTTCGCGCTGGTCTTCCTGCACGCGTTGTGGGAAGCCTCGGCAGTCTCCGCGGGCTTGCAGGGGCCTCTGCTCAAAGTCTGGGAGCGCTATCGCGACGAATATATTCCGACGATGAAGACACCGGAGTCGAAGCGTTACCTCGAAATGCACGAGGGTCATCTCATCTATATGCGGCCCGGCGAGGAGAAGTACGCGACCGCCGAACTGATCGGCACCATGACACTGACCGGACGCGGCGAGGAGATTCGGGCGCGCCTCAAGACGCTGGAGGCGGCGGGCGTCAAGCAGATCGCGATCCAGGTGGTCCATCCGTTCGGCCGCGAGATGATCGAGGATTTCAGCCGCGAAGTGATTGCGAAGTATTAAGCATGAGCTTGCCGCTTGAGGGATTGCGGGTTATCGAAGTCGCGCAGATCTATGCTGGTCCGTATTGCGGGCTGCAACTCGCACATTTTGGCGCCGAGGTGATCAAGATCGAACCGCCGGGCGAGGGCGAATTTCTGCGGATGCGGCCGCCGATGATCGGTGGCGCCAACGCCGGGTTCCTGATGCTTAACCCCGGCAAGAAGTCGGTGGTGCTGAATCTCAAGGAGGCCCGCGGGCGCGAACTTTTGCTGCGCCTGCTCGCGACGGCGGACGTGCTGGTCGAGAATTACGCGGCGGGCGCGCTCGAGCGCATAGGATTCGGCTACGATGACCTGGAAACGCGTTTTCCCCGGCTGATCTATGCGTCGTGCAAGGGCTATGGCGCCGACAGCCGTTGGGCGAAGCTTGGCGCCATGGATTTTACCGTGCAGGCGGCCTCAGGGATCGTTGATATGACGGGTTACGCCGATCGTCCGGGGGTGCGGGCAACCGCCGCCCTGGTCGATACCAGCGCGGGCATGCATCTGGTCGCCGGCATCCTGGCGGCGCTCATCGAGCGCGGACGCAGCGGTCGTGGCCGCAAGGTCGAAGTCGCGATGCTCGACGTATGCGTACCGGCGGTCAACGGCATGATCGCAAGCGCGCTTGAGGGGCGTCCGTTCCCTCGCCTCGCCAATCGCCATCCGAGCGCCTGTCCATCCAATACATATCCAACGGCCGACGGCCAGATTCTAATCTATTGCCTGACCGAGGAGCATTGGCGGCGATTCGCACGCCTGATGGGCCGCGCGGATTTGCTCGACGAGCCGCGCTATCGCGACCATCACAACCGCTACGCGATTATCGATGAAGTCGATGCTTTGGTCGCGGCTTGGGCCGCCACATGGCGCCGCGACGAGCTGGTCGATCAGTTGATCGAGCATGGGATTCCCTGCGCGCCGGTGCGGACGATCACGGAAGTCGCCGAGGACCCCGAACTCGAGTCGCGCGGGCTGCTCCGCACCGGCGCGTTCTCCGGCCACGGCGAGGTCAAGGTGCTCGGCACGGCGATCAAGATGTCTAGAACGGCGGCTCCGCCGCCGTCGCCGCGGGTTCCCGCGCTGGGGGAAGATACGGTCGAGGTGCTGGGTCAGCTCGGTATCGGCGCCGCGGAAATCGGCCAGTTGCGGCGCGACGGCGTGATTTGATTGGACATGGGAGCCGGCCCTGCGTCGCGTTCCCGGGGAGGTCAAAATGAGCAACTATTTCAAGCTGGCAAAGGAAGACGGTGTCGCGCTGCTTACTTTCGACCGCAACGAGAAGCGCAATCCCTTCAACGAAGAGAGCATCGCGGAACTCGAGGCCAACCTGTTGGCGTTGCGTGACGATCGTGCGACGCGTGTGCTGGTGATCACCGGCGCCGGCAACACGTTCTCGGCCGGCGCGGATCTCACGCTGATGAAAGGGGTGACCGATACCGCCGAGCGTCAGCGGATCTTCGCGAGCGTCGTCCCGGAGCGCCGGCGCCTGGTCCGGCGGACGCTCGCCCTTCTGCAGAATCTCGAGCTGGTGACGATTTCCGCGATCAACGGCTTCGCCGTCGGCGGTGGATGGTTTCTGGCGCTGGCGTGCGACCTGCGCATCGCGGTGGAAGGCGCGGAGTTCTGGATGCCCGAGGTTGATCTGGGTCAGCCCGGGCCGCGCGGTCCCGAGCAGTGGCTGACCGCTCATGTCGGCGCGGCGCGCGCCAAGGAGATAATCTTCACCTGCCGGCATTTCAAAGCCGAAGAGCTCTATCAGTGGGGTCTGCTGAACCGGGTGGTCAAGAAGGCGGAGCTGATGCTGGTGGTGATGGAGCTGGCGCGCAGCCTGGCCACCAAGAACCGTCATGCGCTGGTGCAGGCCAAGGCGCAGATCAACGGATTTTTCACGGACTAAGCGCGAATCTTCCCGGAGTGATGTCGATGCCCGAGAATTTTCTCTTCGAACAGAACGGTCAGCTTGCGACGATCACCTTCAACCGGCCCGAACGGCGCAACTGCATGACGCGCGAGGTGATGCTCGAGTTCGAGCAACTGATCTACCGCGTGCGCGACGGTGGCGATACGCGGGTCCTGATCGTTACGGGCACGGGCGCGGCGTTTTCCGCGGGCGCGGACGTTTCGAGTGGCAAGGGGATCGCAGATCCCCGTGAACGAAACAAGGTTTTCGGCGAGCGCAACAAGGGACTGCCACGCATCATCGGGCGGATCTTCGATACGGTTCTGCGGCTCGACGCGCTCACGATCGGGGCGATCAATGGCTTCGCGGTAGGTGGCGGCTGGGCTCTGGCGGCGGCGATGGATTTCGTTATCGCGGCGGAAACGGCCGAGTTCTGGGTGCCCGAGGTCGAATTAGGCGTAGCGTTCACAGGCGGACCCGCGGAAGTGATCGCGAAGCGGGTCGGTCCGTGGCGCGCCAAGGAGATCATGGTCGTTTGCCGCCATTACCTGGCGCGCGAACTGTACGACATGGGGATGGTCAACAAGGTCGTTAAGCCGGACGAACTGATGGCCGTCACGCGCGACTTCGCGCAGACGTTGTTGAAGCTGCCGTACAAAGCGGCGACCAAAACCAAGCATGCGGTCGACGGGGTTTTCGCGGGACCCCGTCTGTACTAGAGCTTATCGACGAAACGGCGCGCGAGGAGTAAGAGTCGAACAGACTTTCAAAATGGAGGTGCCACGATGATTAAGCCAGAACGGATCGGCCATGTCGTAATCAAGGTTCGCGACCTCGAACGGTCGAAGAAGTTTTACGCCGAGACCCTCGGTCTTCAACTCATGATGGAGCTGCCGAAGTTCAAAATTGCCTTTTTCGCCAGCAACGGCCGCGACCATCACGAGATTGGCCTCGCGGAAGTCGGGGCCGACGCGGCCGGCAATCAGCCCAAGCAGATCGGGCTGGTGCACATCGCGTTTCGCCTGCGCGACGAGGACCATCTGCGCGCCGCCTATAAGGAATTCAAAGAGAAGGATGTGCCGATCGTCTTTACCGTCGATCACGGCATCACCAAGAGCATCTACTTTCAAGACCCGGACGGGAATCAGCTCGAGGTCTACTGTGACAATCCGCCCGAATACATCGCCAAAATGAAGGAGAACAGGTACAGCGGCATGAACAAGCTCGACTTCACGCCGGACGAGCCGAGTCTCGCCGAGGCCTTTGCCGCTCATAAGGTAATGGATTAAACGCACGCGACGAAAGGGATGAGCCGCCGGGGCGTCGGTCCCGCGGGTCAACGGCTGACCTATGGGAATTCGGACTGGTAGCGAATACGTCGCGAGCCTGCGCGACGGGCGCACGATCTTCGTCAATGGCGAACGCGTCAAGGACGTTACGACCTACCCGCAATTCCGTGGGATAATCGGTACGCTCGCGTCGCTGTATGATCTTCAGCATGCGCATCCCGACACGCTCGCCTATCAGTCGCCGACGACCGGCCATCCGGTGGCGGCGTCATTCCTGCTGGCAACGACCGTCGCAGAAGCCGAAGCACGCATCCTATCCGAGGAGGCCCGCGCCGAGCATACGTTCGGGCTGATGGGGCGGTTGCCGGATTTTTGCAATGCGATGGTGACCGACATCGCCGCGGCCGCCGATTATCTGGGACGGCGTAATCGGTGCTACACCGAAAACGCGCTCAGTTATTATGAGACGTGCCGCGAGAATGACTGGTGTCTGACGCATACGCTGGTCGATCCGCAGATCGATCGCTCAAAAGGGCCGGCCGAGCAGCCCGACCCGTTCATGGCGCTCCGCCTCGTACGCGAGACCGATCGCGGCCTCGTCGTGCGGGGCGCCAAGATGCTCTCGACGCTCGCGCCCTTCGCCAACGAGATTTGGGTGGGACCGTTCTACCCGCGCCGTCCGGGCGAGGAAGCGTACTCGCTCTCCTTCGCGTTGCCGATGGATACGCCGGGGATGAAATTCATCTGCCGCGAAACCTACGACAGCGGGCGCGCCGCGTTCGACCGCCCGCTAAGCTCGCGCTTTGATGAAGAGGACGCGCTGGCGGTGTTTGACGACGTCGAAGTGCCGTTCGAACGCGTCTTCATCAATGGCGACGTCGAGATTTTCAACGGCATCCTGCCGCGGACGCCGGGTTACGCGATGCTGCAGGCCGCCATCCGCGGGATGGTCAAGCTGCGGTTCATGGCCGGGCTCGCTTGCCATCTGGCCGAGACGGTCGGACGGACCGAAGCGGTCCACGTGCAGGCGCAGCTTGGCGAACTGGTCGCCAACGCGGAACTGGTCGCCGGATTGGTGCGCGCGGCGGCGCAGGAGGTTGTGCTGGGTGCGACTCGCGCGCTGCCGCATCGCGGACTTGCGGCGACGCTGTGGGTTCTGATTCCGCAGGCGCAGATGCGCGCGGCTGAGACGCTCCGCCAGGTGGGCGGTAGCGGGCTCATCATGACGCCGACGGCAAAAGACTTCGCCAATCCGGAGATCGCCGGATATCTCGAAAAATACCTGCAAGGCAAGGGCGGCATTGCCGCGCGCGATCGGGTGGAGCTCTTCAAGCTCGCCTGGGACATGATCGGCGAGCCGTTTGGCAGCCGCCAGTTGCAGTACGAATGGTTCTACTCGGGTGACCCTTATTTCACGCGCGCCCGCTTTTACCATTCACCCGTCGCGCGCGAGTTCAAAAATATGGTCAGCGGGTTGCTGAAGCGCGATCCGCGGTAAGCCGGTCAGCTCGTCGCGGCGCGGCCGGCGGAGGTCCCGGCGATCCGTCCAAACACCGCGCCTGACATCAGCCCGGTGCCGCCCGGATAGTTGAAGTAGAAGAGGCCGCCGACCAACTCGCCTGCCGCGTAGAGCCCGCGGATCGGCAGCCCGTCGGTGTTGATCACCGCGCCGGCATCATCGATCCGCAAGCCGCCGAAGGTAAAAGTGATGCCGCAGGTTACGGCGTAGGCCTCGAACGGCGGCGTATCGATGGTATTGGCCCAGTTGCTCTTGGCGATCGCGAGTCCGCGCGTACCACGGCCGTCCTTGATATTGGGATTGAACGGTATCGCCGTGCTCACGGCGGTGTTGTAAGCGTCAATCTCCTGGAGGAAACCCGGTTCGTTGACGTCTTCGAGCTTGCGCGCAAGGTGCTCCAGCGACGGCGCGCTTACCTTGGTCGCGCGCTTGATCCGGTATTCGTCGCGCAGCAGATGGGTCACCTTGCGGTCAAAAATCTGCCAGGCGAATTGCCCGGGCTGTTCGAGGATCGCGCGTCCGTACTTCGCGTAGGTGTAGTTGCGGAAGTCCGCCCCCTCGTCGACGAAGCGGCGCCCGTTGCCGTTGACCATGATCCCGAACGGGTAGCTGTGCTTCTGGAAACCGTCACCGACGCTCAGATCGCCGAACTCCGGCGCGTTGCGATCCCATCCCACCGCGTGGCATCCCGACCAGTTGCCGTAGGGCATCGCGCCGGCCGCGAGCGCCATCGCGATCCCGTCGCCGGTGTTGAAGCGGGTGCCGCGCACTTTCGCCAGGTCCCAGCCGGGTCCCAGATAACGAGTGCGCCACTCTGCGTTGGCCTCGAACCCGCCGGATGCGAGAATGACGGATTTCGCCGAGAGGGCGGAGGTGTGTCCCTGCGTCCGTACGATAATGCCGCGGATGCCACCGTCGTCCACGATCAATTCACGGGCGCGGCTCTCGTAGCGTATTTCGATACCGCTGCGCGTGGCGATCGCGTAATGAGCATCGATCAGTCCGGGGCCGCCGCCCCAGGCCTCGACCGTGAGGCCGCCCCAGAACTTGAAGCGCCCTTCAACCTTGAAAGCTTGCCGCCCGTAGATTGGCGCGAAGCGGATCCCCCGGCTCCTCATCCAGAGCATCGTGTCGAAGCTCCGCGTTACCAGGGTCTCGGCGAGTCGCGGGGTAGTGCGGTATTGCGTGACGCGGCAGAGGTCGTCGTAGAACTGATCTTCAGGATACACGCCGAAATCGGTGTTGGCCTTTTCTTCCTCGGTCAGGTCAGGCATCAGGCGGGCCAGATCGTCGACCCCATTGTACGCGACGCGCATCGCGCCCGCGGTGAAGCGCGAATTGCCCCCGCGTTCGGCCTCGGGCGCGGCCTCGAGCACGAGTACCGACGCGCCGCTTTCGCGCGCGGCCAACGCGGCGCAAAAGCCCGCATTGCCTCCGCCCACCACAATTACGTCATAAGAATCCGGCATGTTGAAGAAGCTCCCTTGGGCTGGCGCGGCGGTCAGGATTGGCGCGGACGCGTGTCCGGCGGGAGGACGCTTCGGGCAATCGAGTCGTCGAGCGTTTCGTAGTCGAAATAGCCGATCACGTCGTATAACTCCGCCCGCGTCTGCATGTGATCGAGCATCGCGGCGGCGCTCCCGTCGCGCGCGATGCGGCCGTAAAGCCCGGTGATCGACTTGGCCGCGACCCGCAACGACGATACCGGCCAGATAACCATCTTGAAGCCGAATGCTTCAAATTGTTGAGCTGTGAAGTAGGGCGTGCGGCCGAACTCGGTCATATTCGCGAGCAGCGGTGCTTTGATCGCAGTCGCGAACCCGCGGAACATCGCCTCTTCGGTCAGCGCCTCGGGGAAGATCGCGTCGGCGCCGGCCGCAAGATAGGCGCGGGCGCGGGTGATCGCGGCTTCGAGTGATTCGCCGCCGGCCGCGTCGGTGCGCGCGATGATCCGCAGGTGCCGGCGTGCGCGGACCGCCGCGGCAATCTTGGCCGCCATCTCTTCCACCGGGACCAATTGTTTGTTGCTCAGATGTCCGCACTTCTTCGGGAGTATCTGGTCTTCGAGCTGGATCGCCGCGGCACCCGCGTCTTCCAGTTCACGCACGGTGCGCATCACGTTCAGAATTCCGCCGAAACCGGTATCCGCGTCGACGATCAGAGGCAGCGCCGTGACCCGGCAGATGGCGCGCGTGAAGAAGCGCAGTTCGTCGAGGTCGATTAACCCCAGGTCGGCTAGCCCGAGACTCGCGCTCAGCGCCGCCCCGGAAAGGTAGATCGCCTGAAATCCCTCGCGCTGCGCGAGGAGCGCGGCAAGCGGATTGTGCGCACCCGGAATGCGGACGATTCCGGGGCGCCGCCAAAGATCGGCGAGCCGCTCGCCCGCGGGCGTCGCGTTGGTCGCGCCATTGGTCAGCCAGGTCATGTCAAATCTCCGTTCGCCCCGCGCCGCATAAAAGATTTTCGGTACGGACCGTATGTGCAATATTTGGCCCGGACGCCATCGCGGTCAATCGACTGGAACCGTGAGGTCGCAGCGGTCCTCAACCGGGGTGGAAGATATAAACGTGGCAGCATACGACGTAATTGTGATTGGGGCAGGCAATGCCGCACTGGCCGCGGCGGTCGCGGCGCGCGACGCGGGCGCGGAGTGTGTGCTGGTGCTCGAAAAAGGCTCCGAGGAGCTGCGCGGTGGCAATACCCATTACAGCGGCGGGTTGCTGCGGATCGCCTTCGACGACGTCGAAGAGATTCTGCGACTCGTGCCGGATGCGCGGGAACTGCCGGGATTTGTTGAGGGTATCGAAGCTTATCCCGCGACGGCCTTTCTGGCGGATCTGCGCCGCATGACCGCGAATGCCACCGATCCCGAACTCGCGGAGATTCTCATCGGCAATTCGTACGCGACCGCGTCGTGGATGGCGGCGACGGGTATCCGCTTCGAGCCCGCGATTTCGCTCGGTGCGGTGCGCGTCGGCGGCGTGATCAAGTGGCCGAAGGGCGCGATCGTCCGGGCGGTCCACGAAGGCGTCGGCCTGTCGCGGATGTGGTTCGCGATCGCGCAAAGGAAGGGCGTCGAGACCCGCTACCGTAGTGCGGCGCTGCGCCTGATGCAGGACAGCCGTGGTCAGGTCTGCGGCGTGACCATCCGCGATCCGAACGGTATTCAGGAGATCGGGGCGCGCGCCGTGGTGCTCGGATGCGGCGGCTTCGAGGCCAATGCGGCCTGGCGTGCGCAATATCTCGGGCGCCCGTGGGATTCCGCCAAGGTCCGCGGCACCAAATACAATCAGGGCGACGGCCTGCGGATGGCGCTTGAGATCGGCGCGTTGCCGTGGGGCCAGTGGAGCGGATGCCACGCGACGCCGATCAATGCGGAGGCGCCCGCCTTCGGCGACCGCCAGCTTACCGACAAGACCAATCGCCTGTCATATCTCTACGGCGTGATGCTCAATCGGCCCGGTCGGCGCTTCGTCGACGAGGGCGAGGATCAGGCGCTCTTCACCTACGCCAAATTTGGCGGGGCGATTCTGCAGCAACCGGGGGGCGTGGCCTGGCAGATTTTCGACGCGAAGGTGACGCCGCTGCTCGAGCCGCGTTACGCGACCAGCCAGCCGGTGGTCGCCGACCGCCTCGACGATCTCATCCGGCGGCTCGACCTCGATCACGAAACCGCGTTGCGCACGCTGGCCGAGTTCAACGGCACGGCGGGGGAAGGCAGCTTCAATCCGGGCGAGCGCGATGGGATGGCGACGCGCAGTCTTGCGCTGCCGAAATCCAATTGGGCGCAGAAAATCGACGCCCCGCCGTTCTGCGCCTACCCGGTCACGGGCGGGATCACTTTTTCCTTCGGCGGTCTCAAGGTGAATCGGGCGGCGCAGGTGCTTGCGACCAGTTGGGAGCCGATTCCGCGGCTCTATGCCTGCGGTGAAATGGTCGGCGGCCTGTTTCACCATAACTATCCCGGCGGGTCGGGCCTGATGTCGGGTGCGGTCTTCGGGCGGATCGCCGGGACCAGCGCGGCCCGTGCCCAGGCGTAGATTCTCGCTACCGTGAGTTATTGAGATGCGGCAAGTCGCGGTGCGCGCGGTCTTCATGCGCGGCGGAACCAGCAAGGCGTTGATGTTTCGTGCGGCGGACCTGCCCAACGATCGTGACCAGCGAGATCGCATCTTTATCGCCGCGCTCGGCAGCCCCGATCCCAACGGCCGTCAGCTCGACGGGATGGGCGGCGGACTTTCGTCACTGTCGAAAATCTGCGTGGTCGGGCCGTCCAGCCGCGCCGACGCCGATGTTGACTACACCTTCGGGCAGGTCGCGGTGGGTTCGGCCGCGGTCGATTACAGCGGCAATTGCGGCAATATGTCCTCGGCGGTTGGTCCGTTCGCGGTCGACGAAGGAATCGTCAAGGTCACTGGCGACGCCGCGGCTATCCGCATCTACAATAGGAACACGCGCAAGATTATCGTGGCGCGCTTCGCGCTCGAGGATGGCCGCGCGGCCGTAGACGGTGATTTCACGCTGCCGGGAGTGGCCGGGACGGGCGCGCCGATTCGCCTCGACTTTCTCGATCCGGGCGGGGCAGGTACCGGCAAGTTGCTGCCGACCGGAAGGGTGCTCGACCGCCTCGAGCTTCCCGGCGTGGGGACGTTCGAAGTCTCGATGGTTGATGCGGCTAACCCATGCGTGTTTGTCGCGGCGACGGCTCTCGGGATGAGTGGCGTGGAGATGCCCGAGGCGTTCGAGCAGCGGCCCGAGCTGCTCGAGCGCCTCGAAGCGATCCGGGTCGCGGCAAGTCTGCGGATGGGAATCGCACAATCGTCCGAGGAAGCGGCGCGCAAGCCGAGTATCCCGAAAGTCGCGCTGGTCGCCGCGCCGCAGCGGGCGTCAACGCTTGCCGGCGAAGCGCTCGAAGCCGACGCCGCCGATCTGACCGTGCGCATGATTTCGATCGGCCAACCCCATCGCGCGGTCCCGCTGACCGGTGCGATGTGCCTGGCCGTCGCGTCGCGGCTCGAAGGCAGCGTGGTGAATCGGCTGGCCCGGCCGGGCGGATCGTCGGGTCAACCGGTGCGGATTGCGCAACCCTCGGGGGTTACAGTGGTGGATGCCGCCGTGCGCGGCCAAGAGGGCGCATGGATCGCCGACCACGCGACGGTCTATCGCACTGCGCGCCGCCTGATGGAAGGCGTCGTGTATGTTCGGGCCTCGGCCTTGACCGTTCCCCCATAAGCTGCGACTGGCGTGGCCAACCCCGCGGAATCCGCTAAACTGGCTGGCATGGGATGGGTCTATATCGAGGATCTCGGCCGCTATGGTGGCGAGGAAGTGACGCTGCGCGGATGGGTCTACAATCGGCGCTCGAGCGGCAAAATCCATTTTCTCCTGATTCGCGACGGGACCGGGGTCTGCCAGTGCGTAGCCTCGCTCGCGGACGTGGGGCCGGAAGCCTTTGCCCAGGCGGACCATCTGGGGCAGGAGAGCTCGCTCGAAGTGACGGGGATCGTGCGCGAGGATAAGCGTGCGCCCGGTGGCCGCGAGCTAACCGTAAAAAGTTTCGTCGTGCGCTCGCCGGCGATTGATTATCCGATTACGCCCAAGGAACACGGCGTTGCTTTTCTGCTCGATCAACGTCATTTGTGGCTCCGGTCGTCGCGTCCGCACGCGGTTTTGCGCATTCGCAGCGAGGTTGAAGCGGCCTGCCGCGATTTCTTTTATGAGCGCGGCTTCGTGCTCTTTGATTCGCCGATCCTGACCCCGACCTCGTGCGAGGGCACGACCAACCTTTTCGAGATCGACTACTTCGGCGAGCGCAAGGCTTACCTCACGCAAAGCGGCCAGCTTTACGCCGAAGCCGGCGCGCTCGCTTTCGGCAAGGTCTACTGCTTCGGACCGACGTTTCGCGCGGAAAAATCCAAGACGCGCCGGCACCTGACGGAGTTCTGGATGGTCGAGCCGGAAGTCGCTTACTTCACGCTCGACGAGGACATGCAGCTCGCTGAAGATTTCGTCGCATATATCCTGACCCGCGTGATCGAGCGTCGCGGCGAAGAGCTCAAGGTCCTTGAACGCGACGTCACGAAGCTCGAACGCGCCGCGGCGAAGCCCTTTCCGCGCATCACGTACGACGAGGCGATCGCACGGCTCAAGGCGAAAGGCCTGAGCGTTACCTGGGGCGACGACCTGGGTGGGGACGAGGAGACGGCTCTCTCAAGTGATTTTGACACTCCGGTGCTGGTCCATCGCTATCCCGCGGCTTGCAAGGCGTTTTACATGAAACGCGATCCGGCGCGCCCGGACGTTGCCCTTTGCGTCGATATGCTCGCCCCGGAGGGCTACGGCGAAATTATTGGTGGGGGGCAACGCGAGGATGACTACGAGACCCTGCGTCAGCGTATCCTCGATCATGGTCTGCCGCTCGAACCGTTCAACTGGTATCTCGATCTGCGCCGCTACGGATCGGTCCCGCACGCGGGGTTCGGGATGGGGATCGAGCGGATGGTGGCGTGGTGCTGCGGGATCCATCACATCCGCGAGGCGGTGCCTTTCCCACGCATGATGGAGCGGTTGGAACCCTGAGGCTTTTCTGATCTCCCGAATGCTGTCACCGTCGACTGGAAGAGTACGACGAGGGCCGGAGTAACTATGACCAACCGTCTGGGCGCCCATGCAATCGTGATCGGTGGCAGTATTGCGGGCATGATGACCGCGCGCGTGCTCGCGGACCACTTCGATCAGGTCACCGTGTGCGAGCGTGATCCGATCGCCGACAGTCCCGCGCTGCACAAGTCCGTACCGCAGGGTAATCACGTGCACGCGCTGCTCCAGGGCGGTCAGCAGGTGCTCTCGTCGCTCTATCCGGGCTTCACCGACGAGTTGCGGCGGATGGGCGCGGTTCGCTGGCGGATGGGCGCCGACCTCGCCTTCTATTTTCCCGAAGGCAAGGCCTACAACGTCACCGGCTCGGTGCGGGAACCGCGTGACCTCGGTCTGGTGGCGCACAGCCAAAGCCGGGGATTACTCGAATACGTGATCCGCCGCTTTACGCTCGCAATTCCGAACCTGAAGTTCGTTAGTGGCGTGGCGGTGCAATCGCTGGTGGACGGCGACCGGCGCGTCCGCGGCGCGCGCTATGACGATCGCGCGGGCGGCGCTACGGTCGCGGCTGATCTGGTGGTCGACGCCGGCGGGCGCGGCTCGCGCGCGCAACGCTGGCTCGGCGAACTCGGCTTCGAAGCTCCGCCGGAGACCACGATCGGGGTGGATTTTGCGTACTCCAGCGCCATGTACGCGAAGCCCGCGAGCTATCACGAGGAGCCCACGATCCTGGTTGGGGGCCGGCCCCCGGGGCATCCCTCAGGCGGCGGGATATTTGAAATTGAGAACAATACCTGGCACGTCAGCCTGGCGGGCCGCTTCGGCGACTATCCCCCGACGGATGAGGCCGGCTTCCTCGCTTTCGCGCAAAGACTGCCCTCGCCGCGCATCTACGAGCTGATCAAAGACGCCGAGCGTATCGGCGAGATCACTCAGCATCGTTTTCCCACGAGTATCCAGCGTCACTACGAGCGGATGCCAGCATTCCCGGAAGGGTTCCTGGTAATCGGCGACGCGATCGGCAGCTTCAATCCGGTCTACGGACAGGGAATGACCTCCGCCGCTCTGCAGGTGCGCGCTTTGCAAGACACCCTGCGTGACACTGCGGCGCAGGGGCGCGGACTTGAGGGTATCGCGTCGGCGTTCTTCCCGAAGGCGGCGGAAGTGATCAGCGCCCCCTGGATTCTGGCCGCCAACTTCGATTTCGCCTTTCCGCAAACCACCGGTCAGCGTCCGCCGGCCATGGAAGAGGGGGCGCGCTATTTCGTCGCGCTCGACGCCTTGCAGGTCGAGGATATTGAAGTTCAGCGTCTGTTGACCGAGGTGTTCCAGCTGATGAAGCCGCTTGCGGCGTTGTGGGACGAACCAATTCGCAACCGGGTCCTGGCCCGGCTGCAGCGCCCGAGCCGTTAGGAACGCGCGCTTGCGGGCCGCGGAGTAAAGATCGAACGCATGCCGCGGAAGTCAAGTCAAGTTCCGGTGTTCGACGGAAAAAAGCTGGACCCCATTGCCGGAGTCCGATCAGCGCGCTAAAGAAGCAACTAGGGACGCGGATTGCTTGCGAGTCCGGGGCGGGGGCTTTGCGAGTGAGCGGCGCGGATCGGCCGGCAGGTTACACGGGTTCGATGCGCGTGCAGGCAGAGAAGGCGATCTGAGCCGAGGAGAGGCACCTTGCGGACCGGACCTTTGGTACGAAGAGGCGCGAAAGTTTCGCGCGCCACCCAGGCAAATTCCACGACGCTCCGGGCGTCGGCGCCCGCTGTGCTTTTCGGTAAGCGCCCCCAGGACAACTTTCCCGTTTCAGAAGATATCTTCCAATCTTCCCGGCTTCATCTGGAATGCCGGTTGCCGATCAATCTGCGCGAGTTTCTCGCGAATCAGCTCGGCGCGGTCGTGGACGAATCGGACGAGACCGTTCTCAAGCTGGCCGCGACCGCTGACGAAACCACGCTCAGCCGGCTCGCGCGCGCCATCCGTCGCTACTCAACGACCCGCGCTCAGCAATCGTGGGAGGAGACCGCGGCGCCACTCGCGCGTCTGATCGTCGCGGTTCGACGATCAGACGAACCGCGGACGCCCCACGCTTATCTTGCGCTTTGCCTCAAGTGCGTGCGGATCGAGTTCGGCGAAGGCGCCTTGGAGCGCCATCAGGCCGCCGGCTGTGTGAGTCTCGCGCTCGACGGTGCGTCCGAAACCCGCACGGCGGAGCCGGCGGAACGGCAGGAGTTGCGTGTTGCCGATAGTGTCCGCCGCCTGATCGAGGAATTCCGCGCATTGCGGGTGGCGTTCGGGCTGCCCCACTTCGAGCTTGATTCTTATGTGCGCAATGGCCAGGTGACGTTCACCTGGCGCCCTCTCCCGGGCGTCGAACCGCGCTGACTGCTCAGACGAGAATTGCACGGGCCGCTGATGCCTGCGGACTGATCACGCGGCGCCGGAGGGGTCCGGACGCATTGCCTTTCCGGACGTTACATCAACGGGACGTCACATCGATGAAGCCCGGCGGCGACGCTGCTCCTTGCGGCGGCGGCGTTGTGCTTCCGAGCGCTTGCGTTTGCGCTTCACGCTGGGCTTTTCGTAAAAGGCGCGCTTCTTCATCTCCTTGAAGACGCCCTCTTTGGCGAGTTTGCGCTTCAACACACGCATCGCCTGATCCAGCGACCCTTCGACCCTGATTTCCATAGTCCTCCGCTACGAATTCAGATAGACATTCGAGGATAGGGGCGACCCTGCAAGGTGTCAACCGCGCGCGACGGGCCGCAGCGCGGTGATCGTGGGATAGAGCGAAGCAAAAGCGAGGCGACTGATGGACTTGGGTCTGAACGGCAAGGTGGCGATGCTTACCGGGGCGAGCAAGGGCTTGGGCCGCGCGATGGCGCTGGCACTCGCGGCGGAAGGCGTCCGCGTCAGTATCTGCGCGCGCGGCGGTGACGTTCTCCAACAGGCCGCCGCGGAGCTGAAAGCGGCCGGCGCAAGCGTTCTGGCGCAGCCGGCGGACGTCAACGACGCCGCTGCGATGGAAGCCTGGACCGCCGCGACGGTCCAGCAGTTTGGCGGCGTCGATATCCTCGTCAACAACGCGGGCGGGGCCAAAGTCGGTACGCTCAAGCAACTGGACGACGAGGGCTGGCGCCAGGCCTTTGAGCTGAATTTCTTCGCGGCCGTCAGGCTGGCCCGGCTCGCCGCGCCGGAGATGCAGAAGCGCGGTGGCGGCGCGATCATCAATGTCAGCTCGATTTACGGCCGCGAGGCGGGCGGACCGCTCAGTTACAACACCTCCAAGGCCGCGATGATCTCGTTGACCAAGGGACTCGCGCGCGAACTTGCGCCGAAAGGAATCCGGGTCAACTCGGTTGCGCCCGGGTCAATCATCTACCCGGGGGGGACCTGGGAGGGACTCTTCAAGGCGAACCCGGACTTCGAAAAGGATTTCATCGCCCACGAATTTCCCGCCGGCCGGCTCGGCCGTCCGGACGAGGTGGCCTACGCGGTCGTGATGCTGGCGTCGCCGAAAGCGAGCTGGATAACCGGTACCTGCATCCCGGTCGACGGCGCGCAGGGGCGCTCGAACAACTAGGGAACCTCTGCACAAGCCCTATCTGTCGTCGGTAGTGGGTTAATTTGGGCTTGCGCGCAGTGTCATTCCCGCGCGTCTGTTTTGTCTGGCGCGCGAGGAATCCCGGAAGCCGGGACCCTTCGCGCGGCAGCCACGCGCGAGGGTGACAGAAAAAAGGCGTCATGCATAAAGAAACATGTGAAACTGCCCCATTACCCTGTCGTCCTGAGCCGGCGAGCATCGCGAGCCGTGTCGCAGGATCTACGCGAAGCGATTCCAAAGCATTCACTTGTGCAGAGGCTCCCTGGCCGAATTACTCCAGCGTCAGATCGGTTCGAGTGGTCTTGCTCTGGTCTTTGATATCGTCTGCGTTGAGTTTCGGTGGGACGATAAAGAGACGGGCAGGCGCGATCTTGCGATTGCTGAGGGCCGCACGCACGGCGTTGGCCCGCGCGTCGGCTAGATGATGCAGGTCGTCGTCCGTGACCTTCTCATTCGCCGCCATCAGTTTGATCATCTCGTCCGGCGGAATTGATTTGGTGAGCCCGAGCATATTGCGCGGCTTGTCGAACTTCGCCGCCTTGTAGGCTTTGGTCAGATACTCGTCGTATTCGTCCTTCCCGACCGTGACGGGGGCGCCGCCTTCCGGTTCGCCCGTATCCTTGATTTTCTGCTCGAGTACTTGCTGGTCGATCTTGGCCAGCCGGAGACCGTCGTGATCCACTCGCGGGTCGACGCGTCCGGCGATATTGAGCTTCAGCGCCGGGCGGGCGGTCAGCGCCTTCGCGATCGTGTCGAGCTGTTTCTGCGCATCGGGCGTGATTTGCGCGTAGCCGGGCTTGAACGCGATATAGTTCAGTTGCTCGCCGCCACCACTACCGCCGAAGGCCCCCGCAATCAGACTGAACGGCGCGGTCACCGCCTTGAGAATGAGGTTCTTGAGCACGCCCCAGATGACGCCGCCGATACTGAACTGCGGATCGTTCAACGAACCCGAAACCGGAATACTCAGATCGATCACGCCGCGTGAATCCTTGAGCAGCGCGACCGCGAGACGCACCGGCAGGTTGAGCGCGTCCTTGCTTTCCACCTTGTCGCCGAAGGTGAACTGGTCGATCACGATATGATTGGTGGCGGTGAGCTTCTGATTATCGAGCAGGTAATGGACGTCGACGGTCAGCGTGCCCTTGACGATCGGATAACCGGTATATTTGGCCGAATAGGCCGAGAGGCCCGGCAACTCAATTCCGTCGGCGTTCGCCCCGATATCCACGTAGGTCATCGGGACCAGCGGATTGACCGTACCGCTGATTTTGAGCGGCGCGCTGCCATTGACCTGGCCTTCGAGCAGAACGTCGGCGGGCTGGGTCGAGCTGGTACCAAACGCGCCGATTTTGCCGCCAACGTCGGTCAGGTCGGCCGAATAGTGCGGCTGGATGAAGTTGTCGGTGTAGTTGATTCGACCGCCCTGCAGCGTGATGCCCCCCACCTCGATCGCGGCCGGCAGCGGCTGCGGTGCGGCGGGGGCGGCGTTGCTCGCCGGCGTCGCGGAGGCTACCGGGGCGGGCGTTGGCGGGAGCGGTACCGGTGCGGCGGCGTTCGGCCGCGTCAGCGATACCGCAGCCTCGTTAGGCTTCGACGTTATATCCTTCAGATTGAGCGTGCCATTGCTGTTCAGGATGATGCGCGCGTAGAAGTTGTCGAGCGCGAGGCCGCCGATTCGCACCTTGGGCTGGCCGTCGCCATAATCGGCCGCGATCCGGTTTGCGCTGAACGAGCTCCAGCGCAGAAAGTTGTCGTGCGTCAGCTTGTCGATTATCCGTACGCCGCCCAGCGTGATATCGCCCTGATAGCCCGCGCGCAGATGGTCGCGCCGGCTGGTGGCGGTCGCCACCCCGTGCATGGTCAAGAGCGCGCTCGCGATCGTCGCGTTGACCTGATCGCCGAGGTAGGCGTTGATTGTGCTCAGATCGAGCCGCTTCGTCGCAATCCGAATTTTGGCATCGAGCGGCTCCGGCACTACGGTTCCGTCAAACTTGAAGCTGCCCTTGCTGTTGACGATCCCGTCCAGCTCGACGCCCATCGGTTTTCGCAGATCGTCCGAAATATCTTTCACGGTGAGCCCGAGCGGCACCACGTCGAGCTTGACCGGTTTCGCCCCGTGCTCGTCAAGCGCATGAATTTCCGCCTTGTCGAGGATCACGGTGAGGACGTGATACTTCCACGCCGACGGCGCGGGTCCGGCGGAAGCGGGCGGCGCGGGCTGCTGATGCGCGGCCTGATGCCGGCGCCGGGCGCGTGCCAGTTTCGTTATCCCAGCGCGAGCCGCCGTCCCCGATTCCGCTGGGGCGCCGGACTGTCGAATCAGCGCAAGCAGATCGATCCGCCCCTTGTGATCGCGTTTGACCGCCACCCGGAGTCCGTCCGCGCGAACCTCGTTGACCACCGCCTGTTGTGCTGCCAGATCGAATTGACCGAGCGTCACGGCAAACTTGCCCCAGCCGAGGGCTTCCGTTTGGCCGTCGGGACCTTTCAGTGCGAAATCGTCGATTGCCGCGCTCGCGGGCTCCACGTGGACGTTGAACCTGGCGGGCGCGAAAGTAGCTTTCACGCTGGCCTGCGCGGTCAGCTTGCCCGACGACAGGTCGGCGTTGAGGAACGGCGCGGCAAAGGCCTTCAGCCCCGTTAAATCGATCGCGTTCAGCGTGGCGTCGGTCGCGGCCTGCTGATTAGCCAGGTCGAGATTGCCTTTGACCGCGAGCGCCCCGCCACTGGCGAGGTTGGCGTTCATCGCGAACGGCGCGAGCCCCGCGCCGACCGTGTGCAGTCCGTCGAGCCGGGCGTGAATTGCGTTGACCGCCAGAACGGCTGGCGTCGCCTGGCTCCGATCGGTCACGTCAACTGCGCTGTCGGCCATCTCGAAAGTGCCCAGAGCAAAATCCAGCGGCGGTTTTGGTGCGGCCGCGTTGCTTTGCGGCTGCGGCGTTGGCGACGGCGCCGCCAACAGCATCTGCGTGGCGAGCGGCGGCTGGGCCGCCGCCGGCGTCGGGGTCGGCGACGCGGTTGCGACCGGCGGGGTCGCGATCGCCACCGCCGTGCTGCCAGCCGGTCGCGGCGTCGCCGTGGACGCCGGACTCCCCGCGAGCGCGGTCAGGTTCGTTGTCCCGTCGGCATTGCGGATCAGATGGGCGTTCAGACCTTCGAGATAGATCCGCTTGAGATGCGCCACGCTTTCGAGCGGCCGCACATTATCCAGGGTGACGACGAGCCGCCCGAGACTGAACAGGGGCGCGCCGCCCGCGTCGCGCAGGTCGACCTTCTCGAGGGCCGCACCGCCGTCGAGCTCGATGTGCGGCTGATTATTCGCATTGAGGAAGTGGAGCTGGATCAGCGCGGAGAGCATCCCGTCGGTGAGTTTGACCGGGAGTTTCTCCGGCACGTACGCCATGTAAGGCGCCAGTGCGAGCCGATGCAGACTGAGATTAACGATCGTGTCGAACGTGGCGCCAAACGGCTTCGTATGGCCCAGGAGCATGAAGTAGCTCCCGTCGACGATCATCTGCAAGAAGGGCTGAACGAAGATATCGACGTCGGCGGGCAGGTTCGCGATAAACGGCACAGCGAGCCGGATATCCGCGACGCGATGCTGCTGATGGAACATCTGATCGTCGAAGTCGATTTCGCCGTCATCAAGCTGAATATTGGAAACCGCGAAGCGTTGCGGCTTGGCGGGTTGCGCATTGGCCGGCGGCGGGGGAGGAGGCGGCGCGTTGGCCGGCCGCTCGATCAAGTCCGAGAAGTTGAAGGTTTGCTCGCCGGTACGCGTTACGTGAACGGTAAGGCCGTAGGTGTAAAAATCGCCGACCACGGGCGCCAGCCGCCAGAGCGAGGTCCACGAAACCTTGACCCGCAGATGCTTCAGGTCGACGAACGGCCGTTGCGGGTCGCGATCGGCAACGTGCAGGTCGGCCACCTCGAGTCTCAGCCGAAACGGATTGAAGGCGATCACGCCCACCGTCACCGGCCGCTTGAGCGCCGTCGCGACCGGGCCGGTCAGCACCCGCCGGAGCGCGTATGGTGCGCCGAAGAAGCCGCCCAACGTATACAGGATCAGAATAATAACAACCGTAGCGACGGTGCGGCGCAGCCAGCGCCGGCCGCGCAGGTCCGCCAACAAACTCTGGGCCCATTGGGCCACCGCATGAAAAATGCCGTCCACGAGTGCTTCCCGGAACGCCTAATGTGTTACGGCGAGGGACAAGAGTAAAGGACCGAAGGGGCAGGTCATCCAGCGTATCTGCGACCGGACGAATGCCAAGGTGAAGGTCACGGGTACGGGTAGCCTTGCGACAGCGCCTTCTCCAGCTCGGCGTCGTAGCCATAGATATCGTCGTAGAAGTAGATCTTGCCGTCGCTCGGCGCAACCGCCGTGCCGTACAGGATCAGCACTGGAATTGGCTTGTCGAGCGTGACGATGAGATTGTCGGTCGTGCCCGTCATCGCGGCGACCACGCGATCACGATCCCATCCGGGCTTGCCCCGCAAAACCCATACGGCCAGCGACGTCGGGTCCTGCACGCGTATGCAGCCGTGACTGAAATCGCGGCGGGCGCGGGCGAAGAGCGCGACCGAGGGCGTGTCGTGCAGGTACACGTTGTTATCATTCGGAAAGATGAACTTGACCAGCCCGAGCGAATTTTTGGGACCAGGTTTCTGCCGGACGAAAAGCTGGCCGGCGCGCAATTTGGCCAGCACGTCGTCGCTGATCACCCCGTCGGTTACGACCGTGCCGCGCCCGTTAGTCACCTCGTAGTTGCCTTTTGCCAGGTATCCGCGATCACGCTGGATTTTCGGTACCAGCTCGTTGCGCTGGATACTCAGCGGCACGTTCCAGTAGGGTCGGAAGACGACATAGCTGAGGTTGCCGGTGAAGACCGGAGTCCGGTGATGGAAGGCTTTCCCGACCACGACGCGCATCTTGATTTCAGGGGTGTAATCGGGGCCGAGGCCGCGCAATTCGAATTCCGGGATATTGACCACGATCGGCGGCCGCGGGAAATCCGTGGGGCGCCATCGCCAGCGCTCGAGCGCGAGCCGCAATTGCTCGGCCCGCCAGCTCAACGGCACATTGATGGCCTTCACGGTGCCCGCGCCGAGCCGCCCGTCGGTCTCGAGACCGTGCCGCCCCTGAAAGCTCTCGACCGCGTCGATCACCGGCTGCTGATAAAGCGGCGGGTCGAGTTGCACGACCGCGTCCGGGGCGAGATCGCCGACCAGCCGGAGAAACTGGACCAGTTGCGGCAGGCCGGGGTAGAGCTGGCCCGGGCCGATCGCTTTGGCCGGCACGGGGAGCTGCGGCGAGGTGCCCTTGGCGGCGAGCCCCTCGTATACTTGCAACGCCTTGAGCGCGCGCTGGTAACCCTGAAATGGCGGCTCGACGTCCGCGATCAGCCCCGGCACGTCCGACGGACTGGCGTTGACAAACTTATCGTGCAGCAGAGTAGGTAAGTCATACTTTTTGTGTTCAACGTCCAGACCGAAGTTGACCGCCTTCGGATTGATCCGGCCGATATGCAGGTCGGAGATGTAGCGCATCAGACACACCGTGAGCGCGAGATCGAAGCTCGCGCGGTCGGCGTCCGTGGGCGGCGGGCTCGTCTGACGCAACTGCGTGACCCGCGCGCTCCAGCGTCCACCGTCGTAGTCTTCGGCGCGTAGTCCCTTGGCGTCGGCGTTCTCCAGCTCCGCGATAATCGCGAGCGCGGCCGGCGTCGGCTCGTTGTCGCGTACCCACGCGAGCGACCCGCCGTTCAGGGCGTAGAAGTTGCGCACATGGGCCTGGTAATCGCGAAAGTCGGGCCAGCGCATCGCGGGCAGACTGGCCGCGTCGAGCCATGTGCTCATCGCCGCCGGGGCGCTCGCGGCAGGCGTCGCGGATAGCGCTGGGGTATTGTCGGCGGCGGGCAGACGCCCCGCCCAGAGCGCGCAGCCCAGCACGATCGCGCAAACCGTGGTTGCACAGATGATGATCAGGCGTCGCAAGATGGTCGGGTTTTTCAAACGATCACGCCGGCGAGGGAATGCCCGGTAGCGGATTCGACGCGCACGTTCACGATCTCCCCCGGCTTGATCGCGGCGGTGTCCGGAAACACAGCCGTTTTGAACTGGGGTGTTTTGCCGGCGAGCCGCCCGGCTCCGCGCCGCGCCGGTCCTTCGACGAGCACCGGGAATTCGCGCCCGATCAACGCGCGGTTGCGCTCGAGGGAAATCATTTCCTGCAGCGCGATCACCTCAGCCAGGCGCCGGCCCTTTTCCTCCTCGCTCACGGAATCGCCCAGCCGATGGGCTCGGGTATGTTCGCGTACCGAATATTTGAAGGAAAACGCCGAGTCGTAACCGACCGCGCGCATCAGGGCGATCGTCGCCGCGAAATCGCTTTCCTCCTCGCCGTGGAAGCCGACGATAATATCGGTGGAGAGGGCGAGCGCGGGAATCGTCCGGCGGAGGCGCCCGACCAGATCGATGTACTGCGCGACCGTATAGCCGCGCGCCATCGCGTGCAGTACGCGGTCCGATCCCGACTGCACCGGCAGATGGAGGTACGGTTGAATCTTGGGTTCCGCCGCCATCGCGTCGATCACGGAATCCGTCATGTCGCAGGGATGAGGCGAAGTGAAACGAATCCGCTCGACCCCCGTGACCCGCGCGACCTGCCGCAGCAGTGCGCCGAAATCGGTAGCGTCGTGGCGATAGGCATTGACGGTCTGGCCCAGCAGGACGATCTCTTTGACGCCGCGCGCGGCCAGCGCATGCACCTCGCGCATAATCGCGCCGGGCGGCACACTGCGTTCGCGGCCGCGGACGTAGGGCACGACGCAGAAGGTGCAGAAGCGATCGCATCCGCGCATCGCGGTAACGTAGGCCCGCACGCCCGCCATGTACTCGGGCGAGAGATCGGCGTAGGTTTCGCCGCGGTCGAGCCGCACGTCGACCGCCGGGTCGAAGCCGTCGCGACCGAGCAGCTCAGGGAGCCGGCGATAGGCGTCCGGTCCCGCGACCAGATCGAGCCATGGCGCCTTGGCGAGCAGCGCCTCCCGGTTATGCTGCGCCATGCATCCGAGCAAGCCGAGCTTGAGCGCCGGGCGCTCGCGCTTGAGCCGCGCGAGATCGCTCAGGCGTCCGATCACCCGCTCTTCGGCGTGTTCGCGAATCGCGCAGGTGTTGATCAGAATCACGTCGGCGTCCTCGGGACGCGTGGCGCTGCCGTAGCCGGCGCGCCGCAGCACGGCGGTCACGGTCTCCGTGTCCGCGACATTCATCTGACAGCCGTAGGTCTCGAGATAGACTTGGGGCTGCGGCTGAGTGAGTTTGCTCATCGGTGCAATGGCTGAATCTTAGGCTATCGACGCGACCCGGCTCAATCGCAACCGCCGTCGCTTTCACGCGACTCGCGATCAGGGGTTGAATGATTGGATATGTTAGCAGATGCGATCGCGAGCCGGGTGGCGCGAGTCGACTGGGCGCAACCTCGCGCGTCGCTCGAGGAGCGAGGGTACGCAACGCTCGCGCCGATCCTCACGCCCGCGGAATGCGCGGAGCTGGCGGGCCTTTACGATCAGCGCGAGCGCTTTCGGAGTCGGGTCGATATGGCACGGTTGCGCTTCGGGGTCGGCGAGTACAAGTACTTTGCCGCGCCGCTGCCGCCGCTCGTCGCGACCTTGCGTGAGGAGCTTTACGGCCGTGTGGTCGCGATCGCGAACGACTGGATGGCGGCGCTGCGGCTCGAACCGCGCTTCCCGCCGGGCCTGGCAGAGTTCCTCGAGCACTGTCATGGCGCGGGACAGGTCAAGCCGACGCCGCTGATCCTGCGTTATACGGCGGGCGGCTACAATTGCCTGCATCAGGATCTTTACGGCGAAATCGTCTTTCCGCTGCAATTCACCATGATGTTGAGCGATCCGGCCCGCGACTTCGACGGCGGCGAGTTTCTCCTCGTCGAGCAACGGCCGCGTGCCCAGTCGCGCGGCGACGCGATCACGCTCCAGCAGGGCGGGGCGATCCTGTTCGCGACCCGCTACCGGCCGGTCCACGGAATTCGCGGCGTGTATCGGGTCAACGTGCGGCACGGGGTCAGCCGGGTCGATCGCGGGCTTCGGATGACGCTCGGGATTATCTTCCACGACGCGAAATAGCTTTCGATTTCGCCTACCGCCGATGTTGCGGCGTGCGTGGTCGATGGCTATTTACAGTGATGACCCATGGCGCAGCAAAGAAAACCCGCGTTTGAGCGCTTCGAGGCGAGTCTTCTGGCTTGTCCCAAATGCCGGCGTGCCGTGCCGGTGCGCAAGCGACTGCTGCTGGTGCTGCCCGAGGGCGACAAGTACCAGTACGTCTGCCCGGACTGTGGCAGCGAGTGCGGCACGACGGTGGAGAAACCGTTCCCTCGCTCGCGTCTGTAGGGCGGCGACCGCGAGCCCTGACCGTCACGATGTTTCACGTGAAACATTTTCGATCAGGTGGTTTGATCCCTGCGCCCGCACGAGGGCTCGGCCCGACCGCAGGCTAACCCATCGCTTGAGCTGACGCCGGTTCGATCTCGTACATTACTCGTACTTCGCCAGGCTGACGGAACGGATATTTATCCTGGCCAAGGTACTTCTTGGCGAGCGAATCTATATGCGCATCGGCGCCGACTTCGGTGCAGCTCGCGATTTTGCCGCGGATCTGCAGGTAGCGGTACGGGTTTTCGGGGTCCACGATCGCCAGGGCGACGCTCACCCCCGGACGCATCGTACGGGACTTGACCCGGCCGCGCGCCGTGTTCACCCGGATTTTGCCGCCGGTGTAGTCGAACCATACCGGTGTGACTTGTGGCGAGCCGTCCTTGAGTACGGTAGCGATATTGGCGAAAGCCTTTTTGGCGCCGAGCAAATCCAGATATTGATCGGGAATAACAGCCATCGTAAGCCCTCCGGCAAATGCTTGAGTGAACAGAATCCAACCTACGCAGAAGCTGCATCGAGTCAAGCGCGCTTCGATAAAAGTTTGACTCAACGAGGCCCATCGGTTAATAGCGATCTGTGGTGACCGGTGGGGGAGGCAGCGGCTGTCCTTAGCCAGTCCAGCAGATCTCAGCCAGGGGGCGGCCGAGTCGGCGCGGCCAAGAAGGAGCGAATCTCGATGGCTTTGTTCAACAAAGAAGCGGATAAGAACGTGCGGCCCGAGCCGCCGAAAGTGCAACCGCAACCTCAGCAGCAAGCGGCGGCGGTATCGCCCGCTCCACCGACTCCCGTCGCGCCTCCCGTGCCTGCGGCGCCCGTACGGCCGGTCATGCCGGCGGCAAGCGCGTCCGGGGCCTACCTTGATAACAGCTCGAGGATCAGTGGCAAGCTGAGTTTTGACGGACCGACCAAAATCGACGGTCAGGTCGACGGCGAGATTGCGGCCAAAGACAGCCTGACGATCGGCGAGAGCGCGGTGGTGACGGCCCAGATCAAGGCGGCGTCAATCGTGGTCGCGGGCAAGGTCAGCGGCGATATCACCGCGACCAGCCGGATCGAGATTCGCCCGTCGGCCAAGGTGGTCGGTAATCTGACCGCGCCGGTCCTGGTCGTCCATGAGGGCGCGACCTTCGAAGGCCATTGCTCGATGGCGCCTGAAGGGGCGCGCGACGAGCGGAAAGTGACGATGTTTCCCAAAGAGGAGCGGGCCGCGCAGGTTGCGGGACAAAAGGCCTGACCGCGCGGTCGCCCGCCCACGAGCCCAATCGGCAACAAGATCGTCGTGCGATAAGATCACCGCGAAGTCTTGCCCAACATAGCCGCGTCAGTTACCTTCTGGCGCTGGAGATGAACGCTTAGCATGCACCTTCCGCCGGATTGGGGCATTTTTGGGACCCTCGTTGTGTCGTTTCTGTTCTTCTGGGTTATCTTCGGATGGCTTTTTTTCAAGCCATTCCTGCGGCTGATCAGTGATCGTGAACACCGTCTCAAGGACCTGAACGAGCAGACCGAACGGCTGCTCCGGGAGGAGAAAGCGGCGGTCGAGCAGCGCGAGCGGGAACTCGCGGAATTGCGCCGCGAAGCCTTGAGCCAGCGCGAAAAGCAACGCCGCGAGGCGCAGAATGAGGCTGCCCATCTGATCGAGGCGGCGCGCGCGGAAGCCCGGGCGGAGCTCGAGCAGGTGCGCGCCGGTATGGAAGCGGACTTCGCGGCCGCCGGACGGCAGCTCGAAGAGCTGGCGCGTTCGCTTGCGGTCGATCTCGCGGCACGAATTCTCGAACGGCCGATCACGGATAGCGGACAGGTTCGCCTGAACAGTTAGATGAAGATACTTTCGCGGTTCACAATCGCAACGATTGTGACGGTCCTGTTGTGTCCCGCGCTGGCCCTGGCGGCCGAGGGCGCGGAAGAGCCGGGGACGTGGCACGCTCTGGTTTTTTATATTATCAATTTCGCCCTCTTCGTCTGGATCGTAAAGCGCTTCGGCGGGCCACAAATCTCCGCCTTCTTCCAGAATCGCGCGCGGAATATACGCGCGAATCTGGGCCGCGCCGGCGACGCCTTGAAAGAGGCGCAGAAACTTGCGCGCCAGGCGGCTGAATTAACCGCCGGACTGGCCGCCGAGAAGAACCGGATCGGCGCCGAGCTGGCCGAGGAGACGGCGTACCAGGTGAAGTCGCTCGGCGCGATGGGGCGCGAGAGCGTCGCACGGATCAAACGGGACGCCGCCCTCAGCGTGGCGGCCGCGCGTGAGGCCGGTCAGCGCCGTCTGCGCGAATCGTTGGCGGCGGCGGCCGGGGGGCTGGCGAAGGAGCTTGTCCGTCGCGACTTCCAGGCTGGCGACCAGGCCCACCTGCTCGCGAACTTTGTCGGCCGGCTGAATGAAGAGGCGCGCAATTGAAAAGCTCGAAAGTCGCCAAGCGGTACGCGCGCGCCTTGCTCGGCTTGTCCACCGACAACGCGCAACTGGAGATCTGGGGTGCGGAGCTGGAAAGACTCGCGCGCATCGTCGCGGCGCCGGAAATCGCCGTGACGTTCGCCTCGCCGGAGGTTGCGCCCGCGACCAAGCTCGAGGCGCTCGCGAAAATCGCCGAGAAGCTCGAACTCAGCTACCCGGTGCGTTCCTTTGCGGCGGTCGTCGCGCGGCACGGCCGGATTGAAGACCTGCCGGCGGTGGCTGAAGCGTATCGCCGGATGCTCGACGATCTGATGGGGCGCGCGCGAGCCGTGCTGACCTTCGCGCAGCAGCCCAGCGATAACGAACTCGCGCAGGTGCTCAGCGGGCTGGAAGCGATCGCCCACAAGAAAATTATCCCGACGGTAAATGTCGACGCTGCCCTGATCGGTGGGGTCGTCGCGGAGCTTGAAGGCAAAACTTACGACGGCAGTCTGGCCAGCCGGCTTGCGGAAGCGGCCCGGCGTCTGGCCAGTTAGCCCGATTCGAACGAGAAGGTCGTCATGGCGGATATCAGACCAGCGGAAATCAGCGAGATCCTGCGCAACGAGATTCGGGGCTTCGAAGGCTCCGTCGCAGTGAGTGAGACCGGGCGGGTGTTGTCGTGCGGTGACGGAATTGCGCGCATCTACGGTTTGCAGAATGCGGCGGCTGGCGAGCTGCTCGAATTCCCGCATTCCATTTTCGGGATCGTGCTGAACCTCGAGGAAGACAACGTTGGCGCGGCGCTCTTTGGCGACCCGCAAGCGATTGGCGAGGGCGACGAAGTCAAACGCACCGGGCGAATCGCCGAAGTCCCGGTCGGTGACGCCATGCTCGGCCGCGTGGTCAATGCGCTCGGCCAGCCGATCGACGACCGCGGGCCGATTCGTTCGTCCGAAAACCGGCGAATCGAAATCAAAGCCCCGGGCATCATCAAGCGGCAGCCGGTCAAGGAGCCGCTGGCCACCGGCATCAAGGCGATCGACTCGATGATTCAGATCGGACGCGGCCAGCGCGAACTGATTATCGGTGATCGGCAGACCGGCAAGACCGCGCTCGCGATCGACACGATTATCAACCAGCGCGGCCAGAACGTGCAGTGTATCTATGTCGCGATCGGCCAGAAGCGCTCGACCGTCGCGCAGGTGGTCGAGAAGCTCAATCGCCACGGCGCGATGGAGTACACCACCGTGGTCGCCGCGACCGCTTCCGAATCGGCGCCGCTGCAATTTATCGCGCCCTACTCGGGCTGCACGATGGGGGAGTTTTTTCGCGACAACGGCCGCCACGCGCTGGTGATCTACGACGATCTCAGCAAACACGCGCAGGCCTACCGGCAACTTTCGCTGCTGCTCCGCCGGCCGCCGGGCCGCGAGGCTTATCCGGGCGATGTCTTCTACCTCCATTCGCGGCTGCTCGAACGCGCGGCCAAGATGTCGGAGGAGAACAAGGCCGGATCGCTCACGGCTCTGCCGATTATCGAAACGCAGGCCGGTGACGTTTCGGCTTATATCCCGACCAACGTCATTTCGATTACCGACGGGCAAATCGTGCTCGACGCGGACCTTTTCAACTCGGGTATCCGCCCGGCCGTCAACGTCGGTCTCTCCGTGTCGCGCGTCGGCTTCTCGGCTTCGATCAAGGCGATGAAGCAGGTCGGTGGTACGCTCAAGCTCGATCTCGCGCAGTACCGGGAGATGGCGGCCTTTGCGCAGTTCGGTTCGGATCTCGATCCGGCCAGCCAGCGCCTGCTCCATCGCGGCGAACGGCTGACCGAGATGCTCAAGCAGAATCAGTACGAGCCGCTGCCGGTCGAGAAGGAAGTATTGATTATCTTCGCGGCCAACGAGGGCTATTTCGACAAGCTTACGGTCGAGCAGATCAAACCGTTCGAGCGCGATCTGTTCGCCTTGGTCGAGTCGCGTCACCAGGAACTGCTCGACGAAATCCGCGCCAAACGCGAGATTAGCGATGATCTCCGCAAGATGCTGACGGCCGTGCTCGCCGAATTCGCGCAGGGCTTCACCGCCCGCCAGTAGGGCGGTGATCGTTTAGAGGATGGCGACAACCAAGGCAATCCGGCGGCGGATCTCTTCGGTCAAATCGACCCAGCAGATCACGCGCGCCATGAAACTAGTGGCGGCGGCACGCTTGCGGCGCTCGCAGGAGGCGCTGCTTAATGCGCGCCCGTATCACGAGGCGCTGAAGCGGGTGGCGGATTCGCTGCTGCTCTCGGCGCCCGAGGTCGCGGCCCCCGCGGAAAACGCCCCACGGGTCACGCTGGCGATCGTCATCTCGTCGGATCGCGGCCTCTGCGGCGGTTACAACGCGAATCTCCTGCGCGTCGCTGAGCAGGAAGCGAAGCGGATGCGCCAGAACGGAGTCGAGGTCAAGCTCTACGCCGTCGGCCGCAAAGCGCTCGATCACTTTCGGCGCTCGCGGCAGCCGCTCGAGGGTGATCGCGTAAACAATTCGCCGCGGCTCGCGACGGTCGCGCTCGCGCGCGATCTGGCCGCCGTGCTCCTTGAGCGTTGGCGCGCGGGCGCGATCGCCGAAGCGGGCGTGGTCTATACGCAGTTCCGGTCGGCGATTTCGCAGCGGCCGCTCTACGAAAAGCTTCTGCCGGTCGAAGCACCGCCCACCGACGGCGCAACGGCTCCTGAAGCAACGGAATATCTGGTTGAGCCGAATGCCGCGCAACTGATCCCGGTGGTCTTGCGCAGCTATATCGAGGCCGCGATGCTTCATGCGCTGCTGGAAGCCGAAGCGAGCGAATATGGCGCCAAGATGACCGCGATGGACGCGGCGACCAACAACGCCGTGGATATGATTTCCCGGCTGACGCTCGAGATGAACCGCGCGCGGCAGGCGCAGATTACCAAAGAACTGATGGATATCGTCGGCGGCGCGGAAGCCCTGCGCGGATGACACTAACTAAACTTCAGGTATAAATTTCCGCCATGAGTGGACAAACAGCAGGTCACATAAATCAGGTTCTCGGCAATGTTATCGACGTCGAGTTTGCGGCCGGCGCGCTACCGCCGATCATGACCGCCTTGCGCGTGAGCAATCCTTCGATCGACGATCGAGCCGGCAATCTGGTGCTCGAGGTCGCGCAGCATCTGGGCGAGAATACCGTCCGCTGCATCGCGATGGACTCGACCGAGGGGCTCGTGCGCGGGATGGAAGTGATGAATACCGGCGGGCCGATTTCGGTGCCGGTCGGTGAGGCGACGCTCGGCCGCCTGATGAACGTCACCGGCGAGCCGGTCGACGAGGCCGGACCGATCAGTTCGGCCCACATGAGCCCGATCCATCGTGACCCGCCGGCCTTCGCCGATCAGGGTACCGAGGTTGAGATCCTCGAGACCGGCATCAAGGTGATCGATCTGGTTTGCCCCTACTCACGCGGCGGCAAAATCGGCCTGTTCGGCGGCGCCGGCGTGGGCAAGACCGTCACCATCATGGAGCTTATCAATAACGTTGCCAAGCAGCACGGCGGCGTCTCGGTGTTCGCCGGGGTGGGTGAGCGTTCGCGCGAGGGCAATGACCTCTATCGCGAGCTCAAGGAATCGGGCGTGCTCTCGAAGACCGCGCTGGTCTATGGCCAGATGAACGAACCGCCCGGCGCGCGCGCCCGCGTCGGTCTGACCGGCGTCACGGTGGCCGAGTATTTCCGCGATGAGCAGGGCAAGGACGTGCTGCTGTACATCGATAATATTTTCCGTTTCGTGCAGGCCAACTCGGAAGTTTCGGCGCTGCTCGGCCGGATGCCGAGCGCGGTCGGCTATCAGCCGACGCTGGGCACCGACGTCGGTGAATTGCAGGAGCGGATCACAACCACCAAGAAGGGCGCGGTCACGTCGGTGCAGGCCATCTACGTGCCTGCCGACGACTACACCGACCCGGCGCCGGCGACGACCTTTGCCCATCTGGACGCGATTACGGCGCTCGAGCGCAAAATCTTCGAAAAGGCGATTTTCCCGGCGGTCGATCCGCTGGCCTCAACCTCGCGCATCCTCGATCCGCAGGTCGTCGGCGAGGAGCATTACGCCGTGGCCCGCGGGGTGCAGGCGATTCTCCAGCGCTACAAGGACCTGCAGGATATTATCGCGATTCTCGGGATGGACGAGTTGTCGGCCGATGACCGTCTGGTCGTCGCCCGGGCGCGCCGCGTCGAACGCTTTCTGTCGCAGGCGATGTTTGTCGCGGAGCCGTTCACCAATATCCCGGGCGCCTACGTGCCGCGCGCCGAGACCGTCCGCGGCTTCAAGGAGATCCTCGACGGCAAGTGCGACGATCTGCCGGAGCAGGCTTTCTACCTGGTCGGCACGATCGACGACGCGCGCGCCAAGGCGGAGCGCCTGGCCCGGGGCGAAGCTCGTTAGCCATGGCGGAGACTTTTTCCTTCAAGCTGGTCAGTCCGACCGGGATCGTCTACGAGGGCCCGGTCGAACAGGCGATCGCGATCGGCGCGAATGGTGAATTCGGCGTGCTCCCGAATCATATCAATTTCATCACAGCGCTGAATCCGGGGGTGATCACGCTCAAGCTGGGCGACGGTTCGACCACCGAGTATCTGCTCACCGGCGGTCTGGCCGAAGTCAAAGAGGGCGTGATGACCGTGCTGGCCTCCGAAGCGATCCCCGTCGCCGCGGTCGACCCGGTCGCGGCGGCACCCGAAGTGCAGGCCGCGGAGGAGAAGCTCGCGCACATGAGCTTCTATGATCCGGGCTACCAGCAGGCCGAAGAGACGTTGCGTATCGCCCGCGCCCGCGCCGAAATCGGCAATCTCCGCCGCGCGTTGCACTGAGCAGCGGCAACTTCAGCTGTTTCCGACGTTCCCTTCCGCTACTTATAGTTGCCTTTTTGCTATCAAAACTTGCCTTTTTGTTAATTTAACTATATGGTCATCCCCGCAAGGGGAGACATCATTCCACGAGACCGGCGCAGTAGTCTTACCGCGTTAGCCAGGCGCTCTGACCCGGTCGGGAGCCCGCCGCCATACCAGGCTGGCCGCGAGCTTGACCGCAGGCAATCCCGGTTTCGTGACTGGTCTGCGCTAATCCACGATGGCATCAAATAGTAATGGAACCGGACTGGGCTTCCCGGCGTGGATAATCGCGCTGCTCGCGATGTTCGGTATTGGCTCGGCACTGGTGCTTCCGCACGCGCCGCCGCCGACGGCCAAGACGCCAAGTCAACCAGAAGCGGCTGCCACAGTGCGGTTCGGAGGCGACGAAGTTCCGCCCCACAGCGCTGCGGGAGTTGCTCGAAAACTTTCTCGACACCAATCCGGAGGAGGTTAACAGCGACGAGCCTTGGTCATCGGATGACCAGCCGACGTCCGCCCCGCGTAAGGCGCTGACTGACGAGCGCGGCCATTACCCCGTCAGCTTTCTGATTGCGACCCTGCCCGAGTCCGGCCCGCCACCACTGCGTAGTGTGTTTGATACGGACCTCGGCGCGATCTCTCTCGCGCTCGGACGGGCCAGGTACGCGCTCGCAAGTTTCGATTTGCCGTGGCTCGATGACGCGGAGTCGGATGCGCAGGATTTCCGGCTCGGTCAAACGATCGACCTGACCCTGTTAGGTCTGACCACGCCAATTGTGACAATTACGCCGGAGGACGAGCACCGCGCCGAGCACGAGCCCGGGGTGATGCTTTTTCATCGCGAAAAGCCGGACGATCCGAAAAAAGACGACCAAGCGAGTCTGCTCGTGTTGTTTTTAGTCGGCGAAAGCCCGACCCGTGGCGTTAACCAGACCGCGTTGCGTGACGCGCTGGATCAGATCGCGTGGCTTTCGGGCAAGAAGCCCGGGAATCCGCTGGCGCCGCCCCATCTGGTTGCACTAACGGGCAAGGGTGAGGCCCCTGACGAGATCAAAATCATCGGACCAAGCTTTTCGGGCTCAGCGGTCTCGCTCCGCGACACGCTCGAGGAATGGGGAAGCTCACTCACGCTCCCGGCCAACGATTGCCCGCCGCACAAAAAAGGGACGTCGAACCACCATAAGAAAAGGAAAAGCCCTTCGAGCCCTTGCCCGTGCAAAAAAATCGGCGACTCTTGGAAGCCGACAGTGAATATCATTTCCGGGTCGGCGACGGCGATCGGACATCACGAGCTGAAACTTGCTCCAGGTGAACTTGAGGTTAAGTATTCCAGCCTAAGGGTCTCGGATGCGACGATGCTGCAAAGCATCGCGCGCCGGTTTCGTAGGCACCACCACGGGCGGCAAATCGTGATGTTGGCCGAAAACACCTCCTACGGCACCGCAGGTATGAGAGCGGTGGACGAAGCCACCCGCCGTGGTTTCCTAACGATCCGTTTCCCATTGCATATCTCCGACCTGCGTACTGCGTTCAGCAACGGTGCCGCAGGGTCGAGCGCGCTCGAATCGCCTATCGCCGCACACAATCTCCCGTTGCCCGAAGAGGCCGGTCAACAGGAAGGGGATGTGGTCCCGGCGTTTTCAGAGCGCTCGAGGGTCTACGAAGAACTCATCCTGCAGAGCGCGTTTCAACAGATTCGCGCTGAAGGGGCTCGCTACGTCGGCGTGGTCGCTACCGATGTGGAAGATTTGATCTTTCTGGTCCGGGAGCTTCGCGCCAACTGTCCTGACGTGGTGATTTTCACGACCTCGTCCGACCTGCTCTTTACGCATTCGGGTTTCGGGCCGGATCTGACCGGTTTGCTGGTTTTTTCGAGCTTCCCGCTGTTTGGCCCAGTGCAGGCCTGGACGAATACGGACGAAGCCGATAGGAGGCGAGTCCAGTTCCCGAGCGAGGCCGCCGAAGGATTCTATGACGCCACGCTGGCGCAACTTGACCAGCAGCAATGGATGCTTGATTACGCACTTCCGTTTGGAGAGCCGTCAAGTCCGGTGCTGTGGTTGAGCGTGGTCGGTCGCGGAAGTCTCTGGCCGATCTTCGAACCAGAGTCGCCGAAGGGGGCGCCAGACGCTTTTCGTGCGACAGTCGCGGGTCCACCTGCTCCACCCAACCTGAACGAGCTTTATCCACGAAGCTTCCTGTTCGCGAGCCTGCTACTGATCGCGCTCTGCTTCATACCGTGTGTCGCCTTCCTCTGGTTCACCAAGAGGCCGCGCCTGATCGGCCAAAGCGTGTTCAAAGATCTGAAGGACGATCATGACGGGTGCGTCATCGCGTTCATCGGTGTGCTGCTCATCGCGAGTTTGCTCTGGCTGAGTTTTTACCTTTTGCCGCTATGGGCTACCCTCGGATGGTATGCGAGCTGGGGCACATTACAATGGCCCGTCATCATCATCGCGGGCTTGGGTATCGTCACGACGGTTGTTGTTATAGCTGCCTTTTTTGGCGCTTTGTTCTGCGCGGTGCCCTCTTCGTGGACCGGCAGTCATCCTCGCTGGAAATGGATTCGCGGGCGATCTTATGTCGAGCCAGTTGACCCCAAGGCCGTGCCGGGTGTTAACCGCGGCGACTACCCGGTCCATCCAACTGGGGCCCAAAACCGGTTTTTCTTTAGTGGGACGATTCTTGGCCTCGTTCTCGTCGGGGTTCTCATCTACACGAACTGGTGGAATAGCCCGGCAGAAGCGCTTCTGTGCTTCCAGCGGTCAGTGAATCTGGGTAATAGGGTTTCGCCACTGATGCCTCTGATATTTCTCGGTGTGGCCAACCTATGCTTGCTCGGCGGCTTTCTTCGATGGCTGCAGCTGCTTGAGGATTGGCGCGTCGCGCTGCCTTTTCTTAATTTCGACGCCGTCGATTCGTTCAGCGGTGTCAGCAAACTTGAGAGAGAGGTGGTTGAGAAGCTCGAGTGTCGTCAGTCGATGCTGCCCGGGTGGAGATGGCTATTGATCCTGCTCGCATTAGTCCTTGTTTACTTTCTGTGCAGCGAACCGGGCAGCGTCTTTCACATGGATGGATGGGCCTTTGAGTTGCTGTTCCTCCTTTTGGCCGCAACTGTTTACTACTTTTTCTCTATCCTGTTACTGCGCTTTGTCGCAGTTTGGCGCGCGCTCCATCCTTTACTCCGCCGCCTCTATTGGCATCCTTCGCGCAACGCCTATAAAGAGTTGCGCGAGACCTTGCCGGGCGACTCCGAAGACCAGCATATCCGGCTGTTCGAGCCGCAGCCTACGCTGACCGCTGCTGAATATTGCCTCGAACGCGCCCGGGAGATTCGCGATATCCTGGAGACACATCCGGCTAAAAGCCCGCGGCGTATTCTCATCACGGGGCTAATCGCCGAGAGCGAAAAACATCTGAATAAGGCAGAAGATGCTGATGACGATCACACAGAGAGGCTCCTCGAGCAAATCCGGGCAAGCCGGGAGTTGGCCGGCTTGTCCGCGGAAATCGTCCGGCTCGTCGAGCCCGAGTGGCGGCTGAACAACCGTCAGGAGCCGGAGCTGCTTAAGGACGAGGACGAAGAAAAATTGATGAAGGCGGCCAGGTTATTCGTCGCATCGCGCGTAGTTGATTTTCTGCGGCGGGTCTTCCCGCAACTGCGGAATCTGGCCGTGGTTGCGATGGCTGGAGTTCTCGCCATGATGCTGGCGTCGAGCGTTTACCCCTTTGTGCAGCGCGACACGATAGTCTGGCTGAGCTGGCTTGTGCTGCTGTCGACGATCGGCGTTGGCTTCACGGTTTTCATCCAGATTAATCGCAGCCGCCTAGTCAGTATGCTGATGGGCACCTCGCCCGGTCGCTACTGGAACAGTAGCTTCTCGATCCAGCTCCTGATTTACGGCGTGTTGCCCATTCTGGTCCTACTCGGCGCGCAGTTTCCCCACGTCTTTGGCGGCGTCTTTTCCTGGGTGTCGAGTCTCTTCGGCGGCGCAAAACAGTAACCCCTCGACCGCCGGGGGCGGCTCCCTGATGCGGCCGCCCCCGTGTTCGTTCCGCTTATGCTCCGTTGGCCTTTGCGTTACGGAAGTGCGGGATAACATATTTGCCGAACAGATCGATCGCGTGCATGGTCTTTTCGTGCGGGATCGACCAGAACTGCATCATCGCCAGAAACTGATCGAGCTGCGCCTCTTTCTGCAGCCGCTCGAGCTGCCGGACCACCGTGTCGGGACTGCCGCAGATGCACATCCCGCTGTCGATCAGCGAGTCGAGGGTGACTTTGCTCGGGTCGAGTCCTTCGTATTCCGTCGGCAGCGCCGTATTCACGCGGCCGGTCTCCTTGGGATCGATTCCGGTCTTTTTGGCTTCCAGCACTGGCGCGTTGGCGACGAGCGTGGTGCGCACATATGACATGAACGCCTGCTCGGCTTCCGCGCGCGCCTGTTTGTCGGTATCGGCAAGATGGGTCATCGAGAACGCGCCCGCCCGATTATTGGCGAAGGCGCCGTATGGTTTCGCGGTCTTGACTGCTTCGCGGTAGGCGCGGACCCGCCGCCCCAGATGTTCGGGGGTGACCAGCAGCGTGAAGGAGAGCAGGCCGAGACCGAGCTTCCCGGCGAGGGCGTGCGTGTCTTCGCTCGTGCACGCGACCCACATCGGCGGATGAGGCTTCTGAATCGGCATCGGCACCACGGTGCGTTCCGGAATATCGAAATACTTGCCCTTGTGGGAGAAGGTGCCGTCCTTGCTCTTCCAGATAGTGGTGATGATATCCAGGGCCTCTTCCCAGCGCGCGCGGGTCTCCTTGTAGGGTATGCCGAAGCCGCCCAGCTCGACCTGCGTGATCGAGCGCCCGGTCCCGACTTCGGCGCGCCCGTTGCTCAGGATATCGAGCGTGGCGACGCGTTCAGCGATCCGAATCGGATGGTTGTAGGGGAAGGGCAGCAGCACGACGGCGTGGCCGATGCGGATCTTGCTCGTGCGCTGCGAGATTGCGCCGTAGAGCACCTCGGGCGCGGAGCAGTGCGCAAAGCCTACCTGAAAATGATGTTCGACAGTCCAGAAATGGGTGAAGCCCATCTCCTCGGCGCGCACGACCTGATTCATCACGTCATGGAACGCCTGGTACTCGCGCTCGCGATGCTTGAGCGGACTGGCGACCTGAATTTCGTAAAAGATGCCGAAGTCCATCGATGCTTCTCCTTTGCTGCCGGCTCGCTCGCGGAGTCCGAAGGGACCGCGTGTCCATAACTCTCCACCGTTGTTTAGCAGAATCGCCGCATTTGAGAAGCGCCAGGACGTAACGATCTTGCTTGGGATGCGCCGCGCGAGATTGAGTCAAATACCGAATGACGGTAAACGCCGGGTACGAATCCTATGCCGCAAGGGGCCTCATGATCCTGGATCAAGGAAAACGAGTTTTTGTGTTGGTCGTTGCCGCGCTGTCGTCGTTTGCGTCGCCGATCAGAGCGCAGTCCGCACCTCGGGAAGCCCCGCCCGTCGTGGCGGGGTGTCCGGAATACAGATTTAACCTGCTGAAGGTCGCAAATCACTGCGCGCGTTATGCCGGCAGAGATTCAAACTGTCCGGCGCACCAATGGGCGGAACCGTATGCCCTGGCTAAGGACAGTGACCTCCGGAAAAAATCCCACGCTTATCTGATTATTCCAACCGCCCGGGTCACAGGAATCGAGGATAGCCAAATCCTATCGAAGACCTACGATAATCTTTGGATAGACGGGTGGCATAGTTCACACAATCTCGGCCAGCATACGGAGCGGACCGGGTTGGCCATCAATTCATGTTACAAGCGGGGGGAGGACCAACTTCATATCCACGTCTCATGCGTCGATCCTAAGCTGGCAAAAAAATTGCCTACGATCCCGGACTATCCGCAATTCAAGACGGTCAATTTAAGGGACCACAAATACGAGGCCACAAAAGTCAGCGGCCTGACTGGCGACAATAACCCCTTCAAAGTCGTAGAACGGAGGGAGTGCGCCAACGCAGGCACCGATTTGTCGGTTTGCATGGCCAAGCAAAGCATCGCTGTGATCGGGCCGGGGGATGCGGAGCACGACGGGCACTACTATGTGCTCAATAACCCCTATGCCGGACCTCACACTCGCACGGGCCACGCGGAGGAGCTGCTCGACCAGAATTGCAGCGCCAGGTGATCGGCCCTCGTTACGGACGCTGAACGATCCCATTTGCCTAACCCCCCGCGTCTGCTTTATGACATCATCAAACGGAAGTTCTTCGAGGGCGCGGATGCCCGGGAGCGTGCAGGATGTTCAAAATCGGCAAGCTGTTTCACATGACGCACGTGGTCGACGATCTCGCCGCAGTCGACCGCTGGTACGACGAAGTGTTCGCCGTCAACCGCTTTTATCACGGCTACGAAAAGCTGGCGGGGCGCGACGCCTCGCTGATCGCGATCGGCGAAGTGATCATGGAGCCGATGTCACCGGCCAAAGTCGAGAATCTGAAAAATCCTTCGGTCAAGAAATTTCACGATCGCTTCGGCCAGCATTTCCATTCGATCGCCTGGTACGTCGACGACGTGCAGGCCATCTCGACCCGGCTCGACGAGCACAATTATCGCCTCTTCGACATTGTCGGCAAGCAGGTGAAGCCGCCGCACAAGGCGACCGCCATCTGGACGCATCCGCGGGAAACGCCGGGGCAGCTCGAGTTCGCACTCTACGGCGATTTCACCCCCGACCCTCGCATGCAGCCGGATTGGTCGGCGGCCTACTGGCGCGATCAGCATCCGCTAGGAATCGAGCGTGCGTCACATATCACGCTGGTCGTGCGCGATCTCCCGGCGACACGGCGCCTATACGTTGACGTGCTCGGCGGCAAACTGATCCATGAAGAAGTGATCGCCGGACGCAAGCATAGCGCGTATGTCGTGATCGGCGAGGATTCCGTGGTTGAGATCGCGCAACCGCTCGACGCGGCGTCGGCGGAAGCCCGCGACCTGGAAAAGAACGGCGAGGGGGTACACGCGCTGACCTTCAAAACGCGCGATCTGCACAAGGCGTCGGAGTTCCTGCGCGAGCGCAAAATGCGTCCTGCGGTGGACGGCGCCGGGACCGTGGTGCTGGGCGCCGATCAGGCTTTCGGCATGGTGATCGGCTTTACTGAACGCGCACTACCGAACGATCCGCGTTAACACTAGCAGCGCCGTTGCGGCGCAAAGCGAGCAGGCAGCCCACGTTGATGGCGGACGGGTTCTCCCGGGCGTCAGGCCTCGGGAGAATCCCCGTATGAGGTCAAATCGCGGCCGAACTATCGAGCGAACTGGGAGCCCATATCCATCGGTGAAACTTCGCCTGGCCCTTTCTCCGCGCGCACTCGCCATCCATCGATCGACTCGCGATTAAAGCGCCAGTCGCTGCCGATCTTGAAAGCCGGAATCGCATGATTCTTCGCCATCCGATAAACGGTCGAGGGGTGTACACGCAGGTAGGTCGCAACTTCTTCCAAAGTCATAATCGTCGACACTTGAGAATCCTCCCTAAACGCCTTTGCTTCGGCCCACGGGCTGCAAGAGCACGGGAGCGACGTTTTGCTCTGTATAAGCAGTGGTCGTGCCTGACCGGGTTAAGTCGCAGTGCAAGCGAATATCAAAGGTTTCCGCTGAAATTAGCTAACTACGAGTGAGTATGGTGGCAGACCAAGTCTCGTTAGTTTCAGTTTTGCAACAATCTAAAAGTCGTTTTATGGTGCTGTATGGTGTGTTGAAGCCGAATAAACTAATGCAGAAAATGTATCAAGTTGCATCAGCGGAATTTCGCGCCTCGCGGCCAGCGCGTATTCGCTTTTCCCGCGCCTGCGTCCCGGCTGATACGCCATCCGTGCTTGCGATCACTTCCAGTGATGTCTCGATACCGATGACCATCAGGTCGAGTGACATGCTGGCGGCGGCACGCCGGGTCGCCTGGCCGTTCGCGTAGGGCAGATGGATAAAGCCGGCGGGCAGCCGGGGACGGCGGCGCAACGCGTGCAAGGTCGCGTACATGACGGTGTTGCAGACATAGACACCGGCGCTGAGCGAGGTTGCGGCGGGCACTTCGCGCTTGCGTAGCGCCTCGATGATCGGTTTGAGCGGGAGGCGTGTGAAGTAGGCGTCAGGACCATCGACGACTACAGGTTTGCCGTTGAGCCCACTTTCGATTTCCGGGACTGGGCGCTCGTCAGCGAGATTAAGCGCGACTTGCTCGAGTGACAGGCCGAAGCGGCCGGCGGCCTGTCCCAAGCCGAGTACCGCGACGGGGTTGAGCTCGGCGATCGTCGCGGTGACCGCGGCGGCCGCGCGCGCGCAATGCACCGGCAGCCGGACCGCCTTGACGCTCGCGCCGCCGATCCTGCGGCCGTCGAGACGCTGCGCGACCTCCCAGGACGGGTTCAGCCGCTCGCCACCAAAGGGCTCGAAAGCGGTCAGCAGGATCGGGCGACTCATCTATTTCCGCGGCGCGCGGCGCTGCGGGCGGTCAATCGGCAGGTCGTCATGATTCCCCCATTCGGCCCATGACCCAAGATAGTTGCGCACCCGCGGATAGCCGGCGAGACGCAGCGCGAAGTACGCATTCGCCGACCGATAGGCCCCCTGGCAGTAGGGGATGATCTCGTGCGCCGGGTCGAGTCCGAGCCGCGCGAAATCCGCGCGCAGTTGGGCCGCCGGCTTGAACGCGCCACGTTCGTCGAGGTTATGGACCCACTCGCGATGGATCGCGCCGGGAATCGCACCGCCATGCCGCGCCCGCACCCGCTCGCCGAAGTATTCCTCTTCCGTGCGCACGTCGAAGATCTGTACGTCAGCGGAGCCCAGCCGTTCCGTTATGTAGGTATATGCCGCGAGCGCGCTCTCGTGCGGGGCTGCCGGGAAGTTGGCGGGTGTGATCGAAGGAGCGGTCGCGACCATACTCGCGCCCGCGTTTTTGAGCCCACCGTCGAGGATTCGCACCGCCGGATGGCCCATGTATTCGAGCGCCCAGGCCGCGCGCGTCGCGCGCATCCCGGAGTCGTCCTCGTAACAGACCACCGTTTCGCCGCCAGTGATACCCAAGGCCGAGAAAATCCACGCGAGCTGCTCGCGGAAGTTCCGCAGCCCGGCCTCGCTCGTGTCGCTATGATGGAACGGAAAGGGATCGAAATGGCGCGCGCCGTCGAGATGGCCGCTCCAGTACGCCGCCGCCGGACGCGTATCGATCAACACGACACTCTTGTCGCCACGCCGCGCGCGCAGCCAGTCAGCGTCGACCAGAAATTGGGAAGTTGCTTGGTCCGCCATGTCGAACTCCGTCGCGCGAGCGTCGCGCTGATCCGCACGAATTTCAATCCCCGGCCGCGGTTCCGACCGCCTCGCTAATAGAGCGGAATCCGTCGCGGGCAAGCAAGCGCGCCAACCCCTGCTTGATTGTCCGCACCACCCCCGGTCCCTGATAGATCAGGCCGGTGTAAAGCTCGACCAGGTTCGCACCGGCCCGGATATGAGCGTACGCGTCCTCGGCGCTCGCGACTCCGCCGACCCCGATGATCGCGAGCCGGCCGCCGCTGCGACGATGGACCCGCTTGATAACCGCCCGCGCTAGGTCCCGGAGCGGCGCGCCGCTCAGGCCGCCCGGCAGCGTCGACTCGACGCCGACCGCCGCGCGTTGCAGGGTCGTGTTGGTCGCGACGATGCCGTCGAGTCGCAGCGCTATCGCCGCGTCGCAGATGTCGTCGATCATCGAGGGGAGCAGGTCGGGTGCGATTTTGAGCAGAATCGGCGGAAGCCGCGCGGTCCCTTCGAGGGACTCAGGGCGAGCCGTCGCTGTGCGTATCGCGTCGATAAGCGTACGAATCCGCTCCGGCGCCTGAAAATCCCGCAATCCCGGGGTGTTGGGCGAAGATACGTTGACCACGATGAAATCCGCCAGCGGCGCGGCCGCTCGGGTCAATGCGGCATAGTCCTGCGCGACCTGCTCGACTGGGGTCTCCTTGTTGGGTCCCAGGTTGAGGCCGAGCCTGAGGCGCAATCCCCGGTCGCGCGCGTGGGTGATTCTTGGCGCGACGCTGGCGATACCTTCACTCGGAAAGCCGAGCCGGTTGATCAGCGCCCGCTGCGTCGGTAGTCGCCACATCCGGGGGCGCGGATTCCCAGCTTGGGGACGCGGCGTGACCGTGCCAATCTCGGCAAAGCCGAAGCCGAGCGCGTTCCAGGCCGTAATCGCGCGGGCGTCCTTATCCATCCCGGCGGCAAGTCCGAGCGGATTGGTGAAGGTCAGACCGCAGACCTCCGTCGCCAGTTCCGGGGGGTCCGCGGCGGGCGTCAGGGCCGGAACGCGGGCGAGCGCGGCCAGCGTCAAGCGATGGGCCAGCTCGGCGTCGAGCCGAAAAAGCAGGGGCCGCAAGAGCCCTCGATAGCCTGCCCCCAAAATCCTCTCCATCGGTCAGCGAATGTGGCAGTCGGCCACTGTCTCGCGCAACCGTTCGCCGACCTGCCTGGCGGAGGGCCATCCACAGTCGCCTGTTGAGACTCGCGACTTTAGGCTCTGACGACGGGGCGCGCGATCAACTAAAATCATGTCCATGAGTGGCGCGACGACGACGAAAGCTGCGCAAGGTCTAAGGAACACGGCTTATGAATGGCAAGGTAGCGAGCCTTTCCGAATATCGTGAGATCGTTCGTAGGAGAGCCCGTCGACGGGGTCGGATTCTTAATCCGGAACGTGAGCGATTCATACGAGAACGAGCTAGGAGCCTGCTCTGGGCGGCGTGGCAAGAAGAAAGTAAGCGCCGAAAGATAGAGGTCAATAACCTTCTGCCGATCGAACCAAAATGGGTTTTCGGATCCTCGAACCTTTTCCCCAATTGGAGCTTCGAAGAACCCATCGAAATAGGAGCGTCTGCAACCTCGGGGCGAGAAATCGCCGGCGCGCTAGATCGGGTTGCTAGGAAGCTCGAAGTCGCTTCCAACCTTGCGGCGCACATTCGCCGCTTCACCGGTGCTCACGAGCTAGGCCATCTCATTTTGCACCCCGCCTTGGTCAGTTTGCGTGAAGCCCCTTTAACTGAGTTCAATATTCGCGATCAGGAAACGATACTGACTGAAAGAGAAGCGAACGTCTTTGCCGCCGAGCTCATAATGCCAACGCGCCTCGTCCGCGAATCTTTCGAGCGCAGATTCGGGCAAATTATAGACAGAGCCTCGATCTCACCAGACGAGGCTTTCTATTTCACGAATGACAAATTCTCAGTGTCTGATTTGCGAAAAAAAGACCCAGTAGCTTTGGCAATGATTATTGCCCAAGCGTCATCTTTTACAACCTCCGATTCACGCGCACTAACGGATGTCTTTGGTGTTTCTCCAATCGCCATGGCGATTCAATTGGTGGACTTAGCGCTGATTATTTGAACCGAGCAGGCACGGAAACCTAAACTTGCAGGAGTAGGGACCTTGGGAAATGACGCTAAGATGGAAGTCAAGCTTATCGACTACGCACAGTCGCCGCTGAAGAAGCTCTACGCGGCTTTCCGCACCTGTTACTCGGCCGATACGCCGATCGAGATCTGGGAGAAGATCGACGCCGGCAAGATCAGTCACGAGCAGATCCGCACGTTTATCGGCGAGCGGCTCAAGACCGGTCACGCCTCGCCGCTCGAGCAGGTAGTCTTCTGGTTCGCGATCGCCGGCGTCTCGCGATCGTTGTCGCATCAGTTCGTGCGCCATCGGATCGGGATCAGCTTCGAGCAGCAGAGCCAGCGTTACGTCAAATTCAAAGGGGGGGCGGCCGAGTCCGCGAAGCGCGGCCAAAGTCAAGCCAAGCTCGCGTACCTGATGCCGGAATCATGGTCGCGCGCGAAGCTCGACGATAAATTCAGCGAGCTGCTGGCCCGCACCTCGGAGCTATACGCGGAAGCGCTCAAGGCCGGTATTCCGGCGGAGGATGCCCGCTTTATTCTGCCCAACGCGGCGCCGACCAATTTTCACGTGATGGTGAATTTCGCCGAGATGCTCCATATCTGCGACCTGCGTCTCTGCGTCCGCGCGCAGTGGGAAATTCGCCGGATGGTCGCGCTGATGCGCGCCGAGATCAAGCGTGTGCTGCCCGAGATCGCCGTCTTCCTTCAGCCGAAGTGTGGCGAGAACCGGATGGGCTACTGTGACGAGTCATTGGAGGACTGGGCCAAATGCCCGCTCGGCCGCGTGCGGCCGCATAAGGCCGCGCTCTTCGAGATGTACGAAAAGCACGGCAGCCGCAAGGCCCAGGCATTGAGCGAGGCCGAATTCCGCGCGGTCGAGGAAAAAGAGCTGCTCTGAATTATTTGTTGACGATTACCGGCCGCGTTGAGCAGATCAGGCGGCGATCCATTTATCGTGGGGGATATTTGCGCTCTTCAGTATACGCGCCAAAAGTCCGACTCCGATGTCGCCCGAATGCGGATTAGGGATCGTGACGGTTCCACTTGGACCGGTCATGAACAGGTGCTTGCCGCCGGCGAAAGGGCCGTCGTATCTCAAGGCCTTGAACTTTCGCACAAGCTCACGGTGTGCGCAGGGAGAGAGGCCCGCCATCGACTCGCTGCTGGAAGATCTATTCCTGTTCGATTCGTCGCGGCGCTTCCTCGATATTCACACCATCGATAATGGGTATGTGATGATGGCCTATCTTCAAATGGACATCGATCCAGCCATCAAGCGCCTCGATCAATTCCTTGCGTGCATCTTCGATTGTGCTGCCGGTCGCCCAAAGGCCCGACAGTTCAGGAATTGAGGCAAACCAACCACCGTCTTCTGTTTGTTCATACTTCGCATGCCGCATCGCAGCGTGCATATATTCAAGGTAGGTTGCCATCCGTTTTGCCCGTCGCTCCTCACACCTTATATAATTCAAGCATGCATCGTGCAATAAGCTAAGTCCAGCCACGTTAATTAATCAGGCGGTTTGCTTCGTATAAGTTGTGGAACCGGTTAATCTTATGCCTCATTTAGCGACATTCGCTGCGTTCGATAGAGACCACGCCTTTCGCTGACACGGTTTACCGGGATCGGCTATGATGCCTCACGATCCAAGCCGCTCCTAGGACTGAACGGTTCACTACCCGCTTCACCGCACCAGGGTTTCCCGAACCTGCACCTTGCCGCCGACGCACCACTCTTGCGCGGGCGCGATCTCGTTCAAGGCTTCCTGCGCCGTAGCGACAACCTGAAAGGGCCGCATCATTTCGTTGTCCTCGTGTTCGAGCAGATGGCAATGCCAAACGTACCGCCCGGTGTAGCCTTCAAAACGCATGATAATCCGGGTGACCACGCCGGCGTTGGCGCGCACCGTATCTTTCCATCCCGCTTCACCAGGTTCCGGCGGAATCGCCGAGCCGGTGTAGCGGAGCGTCCTTGACGTCTTGTACGCGAAGACATCGAAACGCCGCCGGTCGAGGATCTGGAAGCGCACCAGATGCAGATGAATCGGATGCGTATCGTCCGTCAAATTGATCAGGTTCCAGATTTCGACGGTGTCGATCACGGGCTTCTCGGTGATCGGCATGCTCCAGCGAGTTCCGTTGAGCAACATCACCATCGCGTTGCCCACCAGATCGTCCTGCTCCATCAGCGTCAGCATCCGGGTTTTCACCGATTCCGACTCCGCGATTCGCGGAACCGGGCGAAGCTTCGCCGGAAGGGTTGAGGTGTCGGCGGTCTTGCCGGGCAAAACCCGGAACTGCATCAGGTCGAACGTGTCACTTTTCAGGGTGATCGATTCGCCGCCGTGTCCGGCAAAGTCGACGACCAGGTCAACGCGCTCCGCCGGTGCGAGCATCAGGTTGTTGAGCTCGACCGGGGAGGGCAGCAGGCCCCCGTCGCTGCCGATCTGATGGAAGGACTGGCGATTCGCGAGCGACAAATGGAAGAACCTGGCGTTGGCGCCGTTAAGTACGCGGAAGCGGTACTTGCGGGGCTCGACTTCCAGATAGGGGAAAATCTTGCCGTTGACGAGCATCGTGTCGCCGAAGAACTCGGTAATCCAGGGCGCCGCCGGATCGGCTGAAACCGGGTAGTAAAGCTGGCTGTTCCGGTCGAACATCCGATCATAAATGATCAGCGGAATGTCATACTTGCCGCCGGGTAGGTTGAAACCCGCCTCAACCTGGTCGCGGACGATGAAAGCGCCAAGCAATCCCGCGAATATGTTGAGCCGATTGATGCCCACCGCATGGTCGTGATACCAGAGCGTCGTCGCATCCTGATTATTCGGATAGTACGAGAGCGCCGACTGTCCGGGCACGATCCAGTCTTCCGGATAGCCGTCGCTGTCCGGCGGCGTTTTCGCCCCATGCACATGCACGACGGCACGGACCTCGGGAATGCCGGGTTCCGCGCCATGGAGATTATGATCGATCGGCAGAAAATGCTTGCTCGGCAGGGCATTGACCCATTCGATCAACAACCCTTCGCCACTCCGCGTTTCAATCGTCGGCCCGGGCACACTTGCATCGTAGCCCCACTGCCGGGTCGGCTTGAGATCGCGATGCAGCTTCGCCTCGAATTGCCTCATCTCAATGCGGTAAAGCGGCACTTTGCGCCCCGGATCGGTTGGGCTGGGACGATAACCGGTGGCGCGTGCGATAGGCGGAATCGGCAGCGGATCGACGAAGCGCGCCAGCGTGTTGGGGTCGAGCGCGGGAGGCGCCTGCACCACCTGCACGACGCGTTGAGCGCCGAGCGTCACGAGCGTCGCGCCGACCAGCCCGCCCTTGCGCAAAAACTCTCTTCGTGTGAGCGGCAACTAATTGTTTCTCCTCAGACGCGACCTGATTAGCGATCGCCGGAAATCGCGAACGCCGAGATCTAAAACGGAGCTTGGTCAAAACTCAAGACGGCGTAAAGGCGGGGATGCGCGAGCAAGAGAGCCGGGAGGTGCGTATAGCGCACCTCCCGGCCCGTCAGGCAGACCTTATCAACTTACCCTTTTACTCTTAGTAGAGTTGGCCCGTGGTTGGGTCAAGGAAGAGCGCAGGCAGGAGCTTCTTAGAGTTAAGATTAAGCATGCCTGCAATCGAATTCGACAGGGCGTCGTAAGAGCCTTGGCCGAGGCGCTGGCCCTGCAACCAATTGTCCTCGATGAAGCGGATAATCGAAGTCTGAGTGGTCAACGTATGATCGACGAAATTCGGCTTCGCGTAAGGTGAGATCACGAGCATCGGGATACGCGGCCCCAGGCCACATCGCCCTTGCGCGTGGAGCGTCGCGGGATTCACGCCCGGCAGAGCGTTATCCGTGCCATCACCGCATGCGCCGGTGCCGGTGAGCGCGTCGTCGGCCGTCGTCGATTGGTTCAAGATGGGACCCATCTGGTGATCGTACCAACCGTCGGAGTCATCCCAATTGATGACCACGACGGTGTTTTGCCAACCGGGCTGCACTTCCAGAAAATTGATCAGGGTCGCAATAAAGTTTTGCTCATCGATCGGATCGGAGTAGCCGGCGTGGCCCTGTTGATAGCCGGGAGCCTTGATAAAGCTTACCGCGGGAAAGTTGCCTGCGCTGACCGCACTGTAAAAGTCGTCGATGTCGTACTGATGGTTAGCGCCGTCGCTGCTGGTTCCGATTAACGCGGTGGAACTGGGTCGCGCGTGCGTCAGATTGGCCGTCGAAGGGTAATACTGGAACCCCTCGTGATGCGGGATGTAGTCGTCTTTCGTGACTCCCGTGATGGCTGAAGTCGTGGTCCGCTTGCATCCGGTGGTGCCGTTGGAGTTCGTCAGCGTGAGATTGAAGCCGCCTTGAAACCAACCCCAGGTAACGCCCGCGGCGTTCAGCAGGTTGCCGATGTTCTTGCCGCCCATCTGAACGGTTTCACCGCTTGTGGTCGAGCAGGCATCACCCACCGGATCAGGGTCGCCGATAACAGTCAGACCACCGTTGCCGTCAGCGACCGTCGCGCCACCAGCATTGAGGTCTTCGGTCACGCCATTGGTCTGTCCGGCGACCAGATTGATCGCGCCAACGGTCGAGGGCCCAAACCCGGTGCCGTAAGAGTTGTCGTTCATCGCAAAGTTCTGCGCGTAATTCCACAGTGCGGTCACCGTATTGCCGTCATAGTAGCCCATCGTCAGCGCGGTCGTCGTGACCTGCGACGGCGGAGGGTCAGGCGGCGTTCCGGCGACCCCTACGGAGAGCGGAAAAAGATCCATCACGCCGTGATCGAAAGCCATCTGTTCAGGGGTGTAATCGTGGTCCTGATCGGCAGTCGCCGCCTGCGAGATATCCAGCCGGAAAGGATTGGAAGCAACACTGTTGGTGCTGGTGTTGTTGTTAGCCACACTGAGATTGGGATTGCTGATCAACAGGGTGCCGGAAAGCCCGTTGACATTCGGCGTGCCGGGCTTCGCTTTGAACTTGGACTCTCCATAGGGGTTCAGGGCACTCGGATAGGTGCCGAAGTAGTGATCGAACGAAATGTTTTCCTGATAAATGACGACCAGATGTTGGATCGGCATGGCGGCGGCCATCGCTGGCGCCGCGGCTAGTCCCGCGATCGCCAGCGCACCTGTCGCTTGGCCGATCAGCTTTGTGATTCGCATCGTTGTTCCTCTCCCGTAGTGGTAAAAGACGTTATGGGTTGCAGTCGGTCGCAAAGCGACCAGCGCTGGTCACCGTAGCCGATCAATGTGACGGGAAAGTGAAGCGTGATGGTCGCGCAAATAAACTTCTTGTTACGAGAATCCGTCTCACGGTAAGCGGGCACGTGCAGGGGCGTCGGAGGCTGTCAGGGTAGCGGCGGAGCACGACCGGAGTCGCCGCTCTCGCTCTGATGCACGGCCGCTCCTTCTCGGTTAGGATAGCAATCCTTATGTTGCGTTTTCTTACAGCAGGCGAGTCGCACGGGCCGGAGCTGGTCACCATTATCGAGGGCGCGCCGGCCGGCTTCGATATCGACCTTGCGGCGATCAATCAGGATCTGGCGCGGCGCCAAAAGGGCTACGGCCGTGGCGGCCGGATGGCGATCGAGAAGGACGAAGTCCGCGTGGTCTCCGGGATTCGCTTCGGCCGCACGATGGGCAGCCCGGTCACTTTTATCGTCGCGAATCGCGATTACAAGAACTGGGAAAAGCGGATGTCGGTCGATCCGGCCGATCGCGGCGAGGCCAAGGTCGTGACCCGGCCGCGGCCCGGTCATGCTGACCTGGCCGGCGTGCTCAAGTACAACCTCGAAGATATCCGCGACGTCCTCGAGCGAGCCTCGGCGCGCGAGACGACCGCCCGGGTCGCGGCCGGGTCATTCGGCAAGCAGTTGCTCGCGCCCTTCGGCGTTACGATCCTCGGCTACGTCACGAGTATCGGCGCGACCGAGGCGCGCACGCCGCCGGAGCTCGGAGTCGCGGAGCTCGCGCGCGTCACCGAGGATTCGCCGGTGCGGGTCGCGGATCCGGAGGCCGAGCGCGCAATTATCGCCGAGATCGACGAATGCAAGAAAATTGGCGATACCCTGGGTGGCGTGGTCGAGGTGGTCGCCGCCGGGCTGCCGGTCGGTTTGGGCAGCCACGTGCAATGGGACCGCAAGCTCGACGGTCGGATCGGTCACGCCCTGCTGAGCCTGCAGGCGGTGAAAGGGGTCGAGTTCGGGATGGGCTTCGGCGCGGCGCGCGTGCGCGGTTCCGCGCTGCACGACGAGCTTGGCTATGACGCCGCCGCCCGCCGCTTCACCCGCCATTCAAACAACTCCGGCGGCACCGAGGGCGGGATGAGCACCGGCGAACCGCTCCGGGTGCGCGTCGCCTTCAAGCCACTCTCGACCCTGATGCGTCCCCTGCGCTCGGCCGATATCCGCACCAAGGCCGAAGCGCCCGGCACGATCGAGCGCTCCGACGTCTGCGCTATCCCGGCGGCGGCCGTGATCGCCGAGGCGGCGGTGGCCTTCGTGATCGCGGCGTCGTTCCTCGAGAAATTCGGCGGCGACTCGCTGGCGGAGATCAGTCGCAACTACCAGGGCTATCTCGATCAGGTGCGCAATTATTGAGCGGTCGAGGCCCGAAGATGGCGTCCAGCGTGATCCTGACCGGTTTCATGGCGACCGGCAAAAGTGCGGTCGCGCGCGCGCTCGCCCGGCGGCTCGGCTGGCGCCAAATCGATTGCGACGCGGAAATCGCGGCGCGTGCCGGCAAGTCGATTCCGGAAATCTTTCGCACCGCGGGCGAGGCCCATTTCCGTGCGCTCGAACGGGAGGTGATTGACGCGATCGCCAACAATCCGGAGCGCTGCGCCCAGTGCGGTCAGCGGCGGCCCGCCGTGATCGCGACCGGCGGCGGCGCGCTCGTTGACCCGCGCAACCATGCGCAGCTCAGTCGCGCGGGCGTGATCGTCTGCCTCACGGCGCGGCCCGAGGTGATCGCGCGCCGGGTCGGTGCGTCGGTCAAGTCGCGCCCGATGCTTACCGAGGGTGGCAAGCCGCTCAAGGAGCGGATCGCCGAATTGATGGAAGCGCGGCGCGAGGCCTATGCGCGCGCTGCCCTTACGATTGATACGTCCGATCTGAATATCGATCAGGTGGTGGAGGCGATTGTGGCGACGCTAGCGCGCAATCGGTGTGAAGGATGCCGGCGTTCCGCGTAGAGCTTGGACCAGGCGCGCACGACGTCCACGTCGGACCCGGACTCCTCGCGCAGCTCGGCGAGCTCACGCTCCGTGCCGGGCTGGCTCCCGGCCGCGCGGCGCTCGTAACCGATTCGAATGTCGCGCCGCTCTATGCCGCGGCGGCGGACGACGCCCTGCGGGCCGCGGGGTTCATCGCGACGGTAATCGAAGTTCCGGCGGGCGAGGCCAGCAAGTCGCTGGACGCGCTCGCGGGCCTTTACGACCGGTTGACCGCGGCTGAACTCGACCGCACGAGTCCCATCTTTGCGTTGGGGGGCGGCGTGATCGGCGACCTCGCGGGGTTTGCCGCGGCCACCTATCTGCGGGGCCTGCCGCTGATCCAGATTCCGACCACGCTGGTCGCGCAGGTCGATTCGGCATTGGGTGGCAAGACCGCCGTGAACCATCGTGCGGCCAAGAATCTGATCGGCGCCTTCTACCAACCGCGGCTGATCGTCGCCGATACGGCAACCCTGACAACGTTGCCGGCGCGCGAATTTCGCGAAGGACTGGGCGAAGTGATCAAGTACGGTGCGATCATGGACGCGCCGTTTATCGCCTGGCTCGAAACCGCGATGCCCGCTATTCTGGCGCGCGAGGCGGCGCCGCTGGAAGCGATGGTCGAACGCTCGCTGCGTCACAAGGCTTACGTGGTGGCGAATGACGAGCGCGAGGGCGGCTTGCGGAAAATCCTGAACTTCGGCCACACGCTCGGTCATGCGCTCGAAGCTTCCGCCGGCTACGGCAGTTATCTGCATGGCGAGGCGGTGGCGATCGGGATGGTCGCGGCGGCGCGCCTTTCCGCGCGTTACGCCGGGCTCAGCGCCGGCGAAGCGTTGCGTCTCGAACGGCTGATCGAAGCCGCCGGGCTGCCGACGCGGATGCCGCCCGGATGGGAGAGCGACAGTTTCCTCCGGGCGCTTAGACTCGACAAGAAGCGCGCGGGCGACGCGGTCGAATTCGTGCTGCTCGACCGTCTCGGCCACGCGCTGACGCGCAAGCTCAGCTTCGACGAGATTACGGCTGCCGGGTAATCACTTGTGCAAAACCTGCTCTTGTCATTCTGCCTTGCTCATGTCCTGTCCGGACGCCGCCGTGGCCGTCAAAGCGCAGTGCTCCGCAGATGCGCGATCAGAAGCTCAGATATACGCTCGGTAAATTGATCGACGATAAAATGCCCACCGCCTTCGATTGGCACGAATCGGTACGCACCGCTGACGAATTGTTCAGTCAACTCCGCAGCGCGGCGGCCCACGGTCGCGTCCGCGGTGCCCCAGATATAGGCGGTGCCCCAGATATAGAGCGTAGGCACCGAGACCGGAGGAATCTCCGCGAATGCGATATTGCTTGCGCGATACCAGTTGATAGCTGCTTCCAAAGCACCGGGCTCGCTGAGAGTCTGAAAATACGTGTCGACGTCTGCGCGCGCGACGCCTTCGCGCTCCAGCCCGAGTCGCAGCAGCCTAAAATCGTCCTGACGCAGTCGCTCGGCCGCATCCGCTTGGCGAAACGCCGCGTGATGCCGCGAACGCCCGGCCTGTTCTGGATCCTCCACCATGGCGCGCGCGAAGGCGGCTGGATGCGGTCGCGAGAGCGCCGTCAACGTCGCGACCCGGTCTGGATGGGCAGCCGCGAGGAGCCATGCAAGCTGCCCGCCCCAGTCGTGGCCGACCAGATGAAACCGGCGTGGCCCGCATCGATCCATCATAGCGATTGCGTCAGCCGTCAGCCGATCGCAGGCGTACGATTCGACACTGGTCGGACGCGCGCCCGGCGAATAGCCGCGTTGATCAGGCGCAACGCCGCGAAATCCAGCCGCCGCCAGCGCCTGCAATTGATAGCGCCACATGCGGCGCGTCTCTGGAAATCCATGGAGCAGCAGCACCAGCGGACCTGAAGCGGGACCGGCGGTATCGACGGTGAAGTGGAACTCGCCGATGGTCCAGGTTTCAGTTTGCGCTTCCATCACGGTCCTCGACTAGCGGGAAAAGCTCTACCGCCCTGGAATTGGGGAAGTCGCGCCCGCGAGATCCGGATTTATCTCGGCGGCGCCGCCGCCAGGCATTGCGCCATCAGCTCGAGCGCGGCCGCCGAGAACTTGATCATATTCGTGTAGCGATCACTGATTCCCGTCTGCAGCGTGATCGCGCGTTCGACCGGTCCCGCGACCGCGATACAGGTGAAGCCCGGCGGATTGCCGTAGCGGGTGCCGGTCGGGCCGGCCGCGCCGATCTCGGAGATCCCCCAGGTGGCGGAGAGCCGATCCCGGGCGCCGCGCGCCAGCAGCAGCGCAAGCTCCTCGGTCACCGACTTGATTCCGGCAAAGGCCGCATCCGGAAGTCCCAACAGCTCGCGCCGCGACTCCCGCGTGTAGACCACCGCGCCGCCGGTGAAATAGGCGGAGGCCCCCGGCATCGCGAGCAGCGCCGCCGAGATGAGACCGCCAGCCGACGACTCGCCGACCGCGACCGTCTGTTTCCGGTCCTTCAGAATAGCGCCGATTTTTTCCGCGGCCGCGATTAATTCCTGCATCAGCGGGTCCGTCCTCTACGAAATGATGCGGCGACTGTAGCAGGATGTTGCGAGATGGGAAATCGCGCGCCCGCCTGCTTAATCCGCGCGCTCAGGCCTTCCAGCGCGCGAAATCGAAGTTCGGCGGCAATTCGACGAACATCACGTGCGCGGGCCCGTTGATCACCTTGGTCAGGTGACCCTTGCCGGTGAGGTCGTCGGCGACAAAGACCTGTCCGGCCGAGCAGCGCCGTTTTTCCCCGTCGCTGGTGCCGACTTCGAGTTCGCCCGACAGCACTACGACGATCTGGCTCGCAGGCGCATGATGCCAGCTCTGATCGAGGTCCGCCGGGAGCTTGACGAAGCGGATACTGGCTGATGGCCAGGCGTTCGACTGCCGCAGGACAAAACCGAAATTGTCGGGCCGCTCCTGATCAATCGGAATCTCGAGATCCTGGAAACGCGAGCCGCCATCCGCCGTCGCATGAAAACGCGTAATTTTCATCATTATCCTCCGTCTGGTTAACCCTAACCTTTCTCGCCCACGGCTTAAACCCAAATTCCATGGTCGGCATCGCCTATAGAGAGTCCCAATGGGACAACAGCAGCATAGGGGACGTCGCATCTTTTCTCTGAGATAAGAAAAACGGGCAGAGCATTCTTCAGAATTTCGAGACTCTTCTTTACGGGGATTAAAGAAGAGAGCAGCCGTCTATTTTGTTTTGGAGAAAGGCCATTATAAAACCAGTCCATCTGGACAAAGCAGATTGAATCGTTTCAGCATTTGACCGTCGCGCGAAGCCAAGCCTCCGATCATGAGAGCCTGAATCAAATAATCCAAGTCAAGTAACTCGTGAAACATATTTTCTCTATTGAACGGAGCTCCCAGTCCATGGCCAGCGAAGAAGTCCAAGCCAGCGAGAAGCTGTACTTGAATCCACCTGAACAAAGTCCACCTCTCATCGATTAGCTTGGCGGGCGGATACGAACGATGACGGTGTCTCCTGTAAAAGCCACGCATATCGTCAACGTCATCACGAATCTGAATCGATTTGTCCGCTACAATCTCTGGCATGTCTTCAGACTTCGCACTTTCAAATTCCGTTATCTGCTTAAAATCCTTCCAAACCGTGATCATGATGTCGAGGCGCTTCTCTAGCTCTATCGTTCTTTCGGCTGTAATCCTCTTCGTTTCATCGTCCAATTCAAAAAATTGCCGCCCAGGTGTCAAGTTGTCGGTTAACGTGATTCGTTTGATCCGTAGAACTTGCGATGCTGGTTTCCGGTTTTTCGATTCCGCTCTGAACATCTCCCCGATTCCTGGGAGAAAAACAAGATGTTTTTTCAATGGCTTTGAGTTTGACCAGATTTGCAAACCGCTTTTGATCCCACTTCCGAAAATGCTCATACTGAAGAACTTCTGTTACGCCAAATATTAATCTATGTTTCGCGTAAAACCGTAGCTCCTGTGCCGTCACTCTTTGGAGATAGCTCTTGTCCAAGACGACAAGTGAACGGCTTCCCTGTCGGTCAAACCCGAACTCTCTCTTGAAACGTCTTTTCATCGTCCGCTACATCATTAGAACGTCCTTCTCACCGCCTCCTCAAGCCGATCCTGCCTCACCTTCACAAGCGCCGGGTAATGCTTTTCCGTGACCCGTATCGAAGAATGTCCGAGCAACACCGCCACATCCTCAATTGAAACACCACGCGTGAGGAGATTGACCGAGAAATAATGCCCGAATTTATGAGCGTACCCTTTCACCCCGGTTGTCTTGAAAAGCCGCTTTAGCGTCCGCTGCCAGTTCCTCACGAAGGTTTTAATCGTCCCCGCGCCGGACCGGGACGGCCGCTCGTTCAATCCTTCCAATTCTTTGACTACGCTCTCCGGCAACGGGAGCCCGACCGCCTGACCTGTCTTTTGGGTGTAGAGCATAAGTTTGCCGCCCGAGATTTTGTCCATCGTGAGCCGGACCGCGCGCTGCTGGCGGAGGGGGGAGGGAGTCGAACCCTCCGGCGACAGTATTAGCCGCCAGGCCGGTTTTGAAGACCGGTGGGGCCACCGGGCCCCGTCCTCCTCCATCGAGTTGATTTTAGCGCAGCACCTTAGTCTTATGCCCTACCAGTGTCTTTGCAACGGAGCGCGAAGGCGCCGGCGTCGAATCCAGCCGCGTAGCTGCTGTGCACCTGAAGTCGTGCATCAGCTTGCCCGGATATCCCGCCAACCTTGCCGCCGTGCGCCAGGCGTCATAGGGCGTCGCGCAGGGAATCGGCCTGCCGCTGCGATGAAAGAGCCATGGTATGAGCCGCCGCAATTCGCGTTCGTCCTTTGCGACCTGGTCGAGCTGCTTGCGTACGAGTTCGCCCAATTCCCCAGCCGCCATCTCGCTACGCGCTCAGCCAGTCGAGGAAGCTTACGGTTGGCGCAAGACCGTCGCTTTGTAGTGCAAAACGCGGCATCGCAAGGTTCGGGGTGGCTGGATGTTTGCCTTCGCCGCTGCTGCTTATAACCTGTTTACTTGTGGAGGAGTGTAAGGTAGGCTCGTATAGCGCCAAAATGACAGTCTGTAATTATGATTGAGCTGATTTGAGTAGATAACGATTGACTCGGGGAAGAGAGGTTCAAGGTGCGTAGAATGATCTCCTCTAAGCTGCTGCGAACAGGTGCTATAGCAACTCTTGCCATCTTGCTCCTCGATATGGTCGCGCCGGCTTTTGCGCAGAACCTCACGCTTGTCGATCCGTGGACGGTCTTCCTGAACGCGCCGTCTGGCACGGAGGCGATCCACGATATGACGGCATTTACTGACCCAGCCGATGGCGACTTGAAGCTGGTAATCGCTTACGGCTGGGAGCAGGGCGCACCGATCCTCTTCTGGGATCCGGTAACCCAACTGCTGACCACGTCCTTTACCGCGCCGCTCGACACTTACGCGGGAGGCCCCTATTGGCGTTCGCTGACCACCTTCAATGGCAATCTTTACGCCGGTCTGGGAACGCCGGAGACCAGTACCCCACTCAACCCGCCCGGTACCGGACAGGTCTGGCAATATGATGGTACTTCGTGGACGCTTGTGCTGAACACCCCGCTGTCCAATACCTACACGCTGGGGGTTTTTAACAATCAGCTCTATGCCGGAATCGGAACGTTCGGCTGCAAATGCGGGCAGCTCTGGGTCTCGCCCGATGGCATCAACTGGACGATGCTCAAGCAGTTCTCCTCAGACTATGTGCGGACACTGGCGGTCTTTCAGAACGAGCTGTATATCGGCCTGCGCAGCCTCGCTGACCTGTGGAAATACGACGGTACGACTTTCACCGATATCGGCGCGCCGCCAAAAATGAGCAGCCAGGTAAAAACGTTGGTGGTCTCCCCAGACGGTTCACTGCTTTATGTCGGCGGTGATCCGGCTTTCGTGTATACCTGGAACGGTTCCAGTTACACCTTGTCGCTCGATGCGACGGCAACCGACTCGGAGATCTACAAGGGCACGGTCTACGACGGCGACGTGTTCTTTCCGACCTCCAAACTACACCAGCTAGGCAGCGGTCCAGACGGTGGCGGTAATATCTATCAGCTCGACAATGGCACTTGGTATCTCGCTTACTCAGAAACCGATACGGGGCAGTTGCAAGTCGCTTATCCGTTTGAGGGGTACATCTATGCGGGTGGTGACGGCGCGCAACTGCTTCAGGCGCTGTACGCGTCGCCGACGCCAACAGCAACACCGACGCCAACTCCAACCATCACACTGACACCGACGCGGACGCCGCGGCCCACCCGCACCCCGACACCGACCCGGACGCCACGGCCCACCCGTACCCCGACCCCGACACCGACGCGGACGAGGGGGCCCACCCGCACCCCGACCCCAGTCGCGACGCCGTAGCCTCCATCGGGAAGGGGAGCACGACGCCGAAGCGGTTCTCAGCCAAGCCAAATTGGCTGGTGGAGGGCCGTTACGAGCAGTTAGAATTTGACTTCGAGCCTCCAGCCGACGACGGATGGCGTTTCCAGGCTCTTAGCCGCGCGGTGACAGCTTCGCGAGTTGCTGCCGAGCTGATCATTACGACCGGTGGTTGGGATTCGCGGCCCGGCGTAGTGACAAGGAGCTTCAGGAGTATTTTTAACCTGAATGATTCCGCGTGATCGTCTCCATGTACTGGTAAATTGTCGTGTAGGTGGCCGTCAGCTCGTTCCCATTGTAAACAGGACTCTCGCCATCACAGTAATCTGCGTCGGTCGGATCACCTGTCCGCCATTGTGTCTGATTGCAGCTTTCAGCTACTTGACCACCGGCAGCGTTGAGAGTGTAGCCCACTGCCTGCTGGAGCATCTTAGCGACAATGTCCTGCCCGTTTCCGCAAGTCTCGTTATATGGACAGCAATTCCAAATCGCAACATTGGTTTGAGGAAAAGAGTAGACACTAATGTTGCTCAAGTTCGCGCTTGAATTGGTCCATGAAGTCAAATCACCGGGCGGCCATTCGGAACTGTCGCCGCACGTCGTGGTTCCACACCATTCATTGTAACTTGGCGTAGCGGCAAAAATGGCGCCTGCCACCCCGAAACTATCTACGCCGCCGGGCGGAACATCGCAGGTCGGCGTCGCGTCCTGGCCGTGGCAATTATTCGCTCCGGCCGGGTCGCAACCCATGTTAATTGTAGTCTCGGTAGTACAGGCTTGAAGGAAATTCGCTACTGGAGTCGTCGCGGTGCCCACGAACATATCGACGTAGGACCCGGCATTATAGAGCAACAATGGCAGAACGCCCGCGCCGCTGCCCTCAGAATGTCCGCGGATGCCAAAAGGCTCACCCGCCGTGCGCCAGGTCGTGTAGGCATATTTTGTCGCCGTATCAAAACGACAGGCCGCGTAGAGCACGTTGTCTGGGTAGATATTGCTAGGCGACGCAATTAATGGATTGCTTGCTCCCGGAAACCAAATCTGTACGCTCTGGCCCCCATCAATCACAAGCTGGTTAGCGGTGTTGTCGCGGGCACCTGCAAAATCTGGTCTGCTGATCGGGTCGCCGCTATAGTAAACAAACATCCACTTATGGCCGGTTCCCGCCACCGCGAAATCTACTGTTATGTCGTCTGTATTCGGGCAACTCTCCGTGGCGGAGTAGCAAGTCGCGCCAGTGGCGGCGCCCGAAGGACATTTGTCCAAAGTACTTTGGTCTGCAATTGTTCCATCCGCAAGCGGAAGACCCCTACAAGTCAGCCTGTCGCTGTCGGCTGATCCTTTCTGATTGGTCAACGTCAGCGATCCGGTCAATTCGCCAACCGCAGTAGGGGCACAGACGACGACGATATTGCAGGTATATCCTTCGGACTTGACTGTATTTAATGGGCAAGCGGACGAGACTAGCGAGAATCCGGTGCCCGAGATGGCCTGCGCGCTAAGTTGCTCGTGGCTATCGAATCTAGCTGTTACAGTAAGTTGCGCACTTGAACCGTCAACTACGCTACCAAACGCAACGGGGCTAGGCGCGAAGCTAACCACCTGCGCCGGCAGAGAGGTGGCTGTCCCCAATACAGCGAACAGCATCGCGGCTAGAATTCTCATCTTTTAGTTAGACTTTGAGAGCGTTCCGTACAGCATGATCACTTCTCCCTCGGGTCGGGCGGGGGACCCCTCGGTATGACAGCGACGCGGCCGGATGATTCAACGACACGTACCAGCAATCCTAACTTTTAGCAAGCGGATTTATGAAAATATGACTGCTGCCAAACTGTCTTAACTTTTGTTGGTTCTTGTTTATCATTTAAAAGAGGTCTCGGCGCATTCCGTCCCGCGCTCACGCCTCACCGCGAGGCCGAGTAGGGGGTGAGTCGGGGCGATAGGGCGTGAAGTTGAGAAGATTCCAAGACGAGTTCAAGCCGCGACGATCGAGCTACCGTGAGTGAAATAGGGCGATCTTCGGTTCATGCTTGCTAAAGTGACGGCAAACCTGCTAACTTCGGCTCGGCCTGCCGAGAAATCTGGCAATATCCCGAAAGATAATATTATTAAGACTAAAAGCAACGTAGCTTATTATTTCGAGGTCTTAGACAAGTGACAACAAAATCAGGACGGACAGGACTTAAGGCTGTTACATCTCTTTTTGCCTCTGCTCTGTTTTTGCTCATCGCGACACAGATCCGCGCCCAAACCTTACCTCAGCTGGACGTCGAAGATGACCCGGCCGGCCAATACGGAACCTATCAGCCGGGCGGGGCTACGAACGAAGCAGATAATGCCTTTTTTCAGAGTTTAGGCACTAATGGGCGTGCGTGTGTGACCTGTCACCAGCCGGCGCAGGGATTTGGCATAAACGTCACCGGCATTCAGGATACCTACAACTCGACTAACCCGCCCGGTCAGGACCCCTTATTCGCGGCCGTCGATGGGGCCGATTGTATCGACCAGCCCACCAGCCACACCATGCTGTTGGACCACGGACTCATTCGCATCATGCTGCCAATTTCGCCAAAGACTGAGAGCGGAGCGACTCCCCAGTATACTATCTCGGTCGTCTCGGATCCCACCAACTGTCAACTGTCAAATCCGAACGTGCAGGCGCAATGCGCGGCGCAGTTTGGCGCCGGGTTCCAGTGCATCTCGCTCTATCGGCGCCCGCTGATCAGTACTGATCTGACCTTTGATGACACGATCATGTGGGATGGGCGCGAACCGAGCCCGGCCTTGACTGGCGGCAGTTTGAGCGCCTCGCTGACTCACCAGGCCATCGATGCTACGTTGGGCCACGCGCAAGCGACGTCGACTCCCACCGCCACGCAACTCTCGCAGATTGTCACTTTCGAAAGCGGGCTTTATACCGCTCAGATGACCGATAACAATGCGGGTTCCCTCAACGCCAATGGAGCCACCGAAAACCCCGAAGATTTGCCGTCACTGGATTTCTTCTTTGGCATAAACAACAGCTCCGACAATCCAAATAACCCTCTCCCGCCGTTCGACCCGAATGTGTTCACATTTTTCGGCGCGTGGATTAACCTGACCGGCACCGACCCGGTATCCTTGGCCCAGGAATCTATCGCTCGTGGTGAGGATATCTTTAATAATCGTACCTTCACTGGAAACGGCAATAACGCCGGCTTTACGACTTGTAGCGGTTGTCACAACAATCCCAGTATCGGCAATAACACCAATAACTCTGTAGCTACTCCCAATCCGGGCTTCTTCGTGGAGACGGGCGTTGATTCCACGACGGCCGCTATCAACGCTCTGAACATCAGCTACCTGCCGGTTTTCTCGGTTACCTGTAACTCCACCGGTGTGACCTTTAAGACCACTGATCCGGGCGTGACTCTGATTACGGGCAAATGCGGCCCCCTGGCAGCCTTCACAATCCCGACTCTTCACGCGCTTTCGGCGCACTTGCCCCTTTTTCACAACGGTGCAGCAAACTCCCTGACGGACGTGGTGACCTTCTATAACCATCGATTCCACATGGGATTGAGCGCCCGGGATCAAACAGATCTGGCGAATTTCCTGGGCACTCTGTAGACGAGGATCGAGGCCGGTCTGTCCCCCGGGGCCGATGGCTATAGAAATCGAGAGCAATCGAAGTGCGTGCAGTCGCCAGGAGGCGAACCCAAGCTGTGGATAACATGTTCAAACGACGTTCACCGCGGGCCATGAGAGCAAGTCTTGGCTTAGCTGCGTTGCTGGTGCTTCTGCCTCTCTTGGCGTTCGGCGCCGCGTCGACACTGACGATTAGTGGCGGCAGCGCCACGGTTACGAGTTCAAGTTCGACCACGCTGAACTTTCCGGTCGTTCGCTCGGGCGAGCCAAGCTTTGACGCTTTTCTTCAGTACCAGACCCTGGACGGCACTGCGGTCGCGGGAACGAACTACACGGCGGCGAGCGGGTCGGTGGTCATTCCTGCGGGCACGAGCAGCGCGACTATTCCGGTGACGATTCTCGGCAGCACGACCAACCAGCCGGATTTAGCCTTTCAGATGTTGTTATTGGGCGGAGGCGGTGGCGTCTTCACGTCCAGCTTCGCGGCACAGCAGGCCTTCCAAGCCGAGAGCGAACCGATCGCGGTGGCTGCGGCGGATCTCAACGGCGACGGCAAACCCGATCTCATCGTGGTGAATTTCGGTGGCGGCACAGTGTCGGTGATGGTGAATACCACGGCGCCAGGCGCGACGACGCCGACTTTCGCTGCTCAGCAAACCTTTGAAACTGAAGCGATCGGAAGAGGTGCCGCCGGCGGTGTGCCGATTTCCGTAACCGTGGCGGACGTCAATGGCGACGGCAAACCGGACCTCATCGTCGCCAACAAGGACGACAACGATGTGTCGGTGCTGATCAACACCACCACGCCAGGGTCGTCAACGATCACCTTTACCCCGTTCCAGACGTTCGCCACGGGCAGCAGCCCGAGCTCGGTGACCGCGGCAGACGTGAATGGCGACGGCAAGCCCGACCTCATTGTCGCGAATAACCTTGACAATACAGTGTCCGTGCTGCTCAACACGACGACGCCGGGGTCGACAACGGCCAGCTTCGCCGCCCAGCAGACCTTCGCCACCGGCAACGAGCCAGTTGCAGTGACGGCGGCGGACGTGAACGGCGACGGCCAGCCCGACCTCATCGTAGCGAATTCCGGTGACGATACAGTGTCAGTGCTGCTCAACACCACGGCGCCGGGCGCGACCACGCCCAGTTTCGCCGCCCAGCAGACCTTTGCCACCGGCGACGAGCCGTTCTCAGTGACGGCCGCGGACATTAACGGCGACGGCAAGCCCGACCTTATCGTGCCGAATATCGACGACGACACGGTGTCGGTGCTGCTCAACACCACGGCGCCGGGCGCGGCGACGCCCAGTTTTGCCGCCCAGCAGACGTTCGCCACCGGCGTCTTCCCCAGCGAAGTGAAAGCGGCGGACGTCAACAACGACGGTAAGCCCGACCTCGTTGTGGTCAATGAAGCGGGCGAAACGGTGTCGGTATTGCTCAACGCTACGGCGCCGGGGGCGACGACGCCCAGCTTCGCTCCCCAGCAGACGTTCGCGACCGGCAACAGCCCACAAGCGGTGACGACAGCGGACGTCAACGGCGACGGCAAGCCCGACCTCATCGTCGCGAATTTCGATGACAGCACGGCGTCGGTACTGCTTAACACCACAACGGTGGAAGCGGCGACAGCTAGTTTCGCGGCCGAGCAGACCTTCGCGACCGGCCGCGCGCCGTTTTCAGTGACGTCGGCGGACATCAACGGCGACGGCAAGCCCGACCTCATCGTGGCGAATGAGGTTAGCGACGATGTGTCGGTGCTGCTTAACACCACGGCACCGGGGGCGGCGACCCCCAGTTTCGCGACCCAGCAAACCTTCGCGACCGGCGGCAGCCCGTACTCGGTGACGACAGCGGACATCAACGGCGACGGCAAACCGGATCTCATCGTCACGAATTACGGCGACGCCACAGTGTCGGTACTGCTCAACACCACGGCGCCGGGGGCGGCGACACCTAGCTTCGCCGCTCAGCAGACGTTCAGCACTGGCAACGGCCCGTTCCCGGTGACGGCGGTGGACGTCAACGGCGACGGTAAGCCCGACCTCATCGTGGCGAATGTCGCTGACGACACCGTGTCGGTGCTCCTCAACTCCACGGCGCCGGGGGCGACGATCCCCAGTTTCGCTCCCCAGCAAACCTTCCCCACCGGCAGCGTGCCGTTCGCAATGACGGCGGTGGACGTCAACGGCGACGGCCTGCCCGACCTCATCGTCGCGAATTACGGCGACGCTACAGTGTCGGTGCTCCTCAACACCACGGCGCCGGGGGCGACGACCCCCAGTTTCGCTCCCCAGCAGACCTTCGCGACCGGCAGCGCCCCATACTCGGTGAAGGCGGTGGACGTCAATAGCGACGGCCTGCCGGACCTCATCGTGGCGAATGAGAACAGCAACACGGTGTCGGTGCTGCTCAACACCACAGTGCCGGGAGCGACGACGCCCAGTTTCGCGCCGCAGCGGACGTTCGCGACCGGCACCAGCCCAGACTCGGTGACGGCGGTGGACGTCAATGGCGAACGCCTGCCCGACCTCATCGTCGCGAATGAGGCCAGCAACACGGTGTCGGTGCTGCTCAACACCACGGCGCCGGGGGCGACGACACCGAGTTTCGCGCCCCAGCAGACCTTCGCGACCGGCAGCGGCCCCTACTCGGTGAAGGCGGTGGACCTCAATGGCGACGGCCTGCCCGATCTCATCGTCGCGAATTCGGCCAGCAACACGGTGTCGGTGCTGCTCAACACCCTCCACGAGGTTGTCGCGTCGGGCAGCCCGGCGACCGGCACAATTCAGTACAACGTGTCAGGGTCGCCGACGCCAACCCTGACGCCGACGCCTCCGACGCCAACCCTGACGCCGACGCCTCCGACGCCAACTACAACGCCGACACCAACGGGTCCGGAGATCGTGGTGAACCCGTCAACCGTCGTGTTTCCGTCCACTGCGATCGGCACCACTTCGACCGCCAATCTGCATGTAAAAAATAGCGGGACGGCTCAGCTGACCGGAAGCGTACCGACCCCCACCGCGCCCTTCGGGATCAGTGGTTCCGGAGCCTTCAGCGTAGCGCCCGGCACGACGGCGACAATCACGCTCACGTTCACCCCGACCACGACGACCTTGGTGACGAGTACGGTCGAAGTGACCTCGAACTCCTTGCGCAACAGCAAGGCCAAGCTCACGTTGCAGGGGACAGGTACAGCCGCAACACCCACTGTGACGGCGACGCCTACTATAACGGCGACGCCTACGGTAACGCCGACGCCAACGGGTGCGGAAATCGTGCTGAACCCGTCAACCGTCGTGTTTCCGTCCACTGCGATCGGCACCACTTCGACTGCCAATCTGCATGTGAAAAATACTGGAACGGCTCAGCTGACCGGAAGCCTACCGACCCCGACAGCACCCTTCGGGATCAGTGGGTCTGGAGCCTTCAGCGTCGCGCCCGGGACGACGGCCACAGTTACTCTCACTTTCACCCCGACCACGACGTCGACGGTGACGAGTAAGGTCGATGTGACCTCGAACTCGCTGCGCAACAGCAACACCACGCTCACGTTGCAGGGCACCGGTACGTAGCAGCGTCCACGCGCTCAGGGCCGCGACCCCGGCCTTGAGCGCCGCTCCCCCTCTATCCCTCGTCCACTGCGCAGCGAATTCGGACAGCGGCTGTTGACACCTGAGAATGTAAGCCGGCAGCGGTAACTCATCGGTCGGTAGTGTCGGATTATTTTCCTGGTGCCCTTCAAGCCGTCATCGCCATAACGAGTAGCAGGCCCTTTGCCACCAGCTAGCAAGGTTCGGTCCCACCGCAACGCCGACGCAAACTACTTCCCAAGTTTGGGCAACGAACATCTGGGCTATGCAGCAGAAGGCCCGTTTCGCGAGAGTGATTTCGATACTTAGAATTGGGTGCGCCAGGAGAAGCCTGGCGCACCCAATTTAAATCGGGAGTATGTACTTTACGCAACTTGGCCGATTTAAATTATCGAAGTGGGCCAAGCCGGATTGACGAAATCACGAGAGGAAATAGAGTCACGCTGGCCCACATGGGGCCAGCGTGACGATGATGATTGGCAACTTTAACCCAGGGTCCACCGAGATCCGCATACCGGGCATCTGCGTCGTCAGAACGTGTTCGACGAGTCGAGCCCATCTCGTTTCAGTCAGCCGCCTGGTGATGCGTTTGTCGGCATAATTCGATGGTGTTGTGTTTGATGGTCTGCCTCCGGGCGAGATTGTCAGTTGGCCAAGAGCCCATTGTGTGCGGTGGTGATCGCGCTCTGGTTGCTCGAGTCGGTCAGGTCGCTCTCATAAATCTCGAGAAACATCGCGTTATCACTGATCGCTAGTGTTGCGGCGGCCGCGAAGTCGCTTCCTAAAGGCTCAAGCTCCTGATAACCGGTGTTGACAAAGTCCGCATCGCTCACGATCACACTGCTGATAGAGGTAGCGGCCAAAGCGTTGTTTTGGCCGATGAACCGCCCGAGTCCATAGTCGTCGATACCGTAGTTGATAATATCTGTCACTCCTTGGTAGTCACACGTGGCATCCGCAATCACGTCGCCATTCTCATCGATCGGTGGCAGGCCGCACGGGTTGAACATCTCCGCAAACTGTTTTTGCGGGAAGGCAGTACTGAAATCGGCGGCAAACTGCTGCCAGGCGTTTTCCACCAGGGTCCGGGTATAACCCAGATTAATCCAGTTCTGAACATCATCGTAGCCGGTGCACTGACCGTTGTTGATTATTTCGTTCACCATGTTCGGGAGACTGGTTTCCTGACTCGGACCGTTCACGCCAGTGAGCTTCACGTGCGAAACAGTGGGGTTCGAGTCGTAACGGGCGCCGAGAGCGGCCACAAAGGCCCCCCATTTTGCTTCGTAGATGGGATCCCAGGGGACCGGTATAGAGACCACGGTACAATACGGGAAAGAGTAGCCCTTGTCCCATACATAGTCGAAGGCCTGAGCCCCCTCGGTCCAGAGCCATGAGGGAGTCTGGACTCCAGGCGTGACACTGATTGAGAGTTTTTTGCCATTCGCCTGGGCAGTTGCAATCGCCGTATCAATCTCTGACCAGTCGAAGGTACCGTCGGCCGGCTCCAACGTTTGCCAGGTGGTTCTCATCGCAAGACCGTCGACGCTCGGATCCGATAAGACGCTCGAAGCGAAAGTGGAGGAGTCGACGTCGCCCAAATCGTAGATGCCGTTGATGATTCCCGGTGACGGCGCTGCCGTCGGCGTTGGCGTCGGTGTGCGAGTCGGCGTCACGGTTGGCGTTGCTGTGTGCGTCGGGGTTGGACTGTGTCTGTGTCGATGTCCGAATTGACTGGACGGCCCCGTCGGATCATCGGTGGCATTCGCTATCGTTCCAGTGGCGAGAGCCATAGCGATCAGCAAGAGCAAATTAGTGATAATTGGTTTCACGATCTTTCCTTTGCGGACTGCGGCCGTGTCGACTTCCCAGGCGCAGCCAGTCTGCGTTCCGGCTGGTCGGTAATCGATTCGTTTATGTTACGCTGGAGAGAGACCGTCAGTTGCGTGAAATCTCTGAGGAGCAACGATTGCAGACGTGCGTTTTCGAGGTGTCAGAACCAGAGAATTCGCAGGTGCCTGACTAACGGCACCGATTTCAACCAGCCCTAGATGCTGAGCGGGCCGTCCGTTATTCGGTTCTGTGAAAGCTCATGTCAGGTCCCCCCGTTTATTCACTGGTCATCCCCGCGGGTATACCCTCGACACCCGGCGTTGACCCCTACTCAAGTGAT
>JBKQPD010000154.1:0-4315 GCA_052145175.1 Binataceae bacterium (SeqCode)
ACCCGGCGCATCTCCCGCGCCCGCGCCGAGCTCGTCGATCCCATGCTTCCCATGGATTCATTCCTCTGAACCCATTCTGCGCTTTCCGCCCGGCGCCCAGGGAGATGTCTTTGGTCACTCGCTTACAAAGTTACTAAACAAGTGCTCGCCCAGCGCCACAGTATCTGGCAAAGGACGATATAGCCAATCAATGTGCACTCGAAGCTCAACCCGTCGCGAACGGTAACCCTTACTTGCTCCGCTTTGTTGGTAGAACCGTAGCGCGGCGCTCTGCGATGCACCTCTGACTCCCCAAGCTACGCCTCTCCAGTCCTGCCTTCGGCCCGCTTCACCCAGTCTTCGTCTCCGCTTCGGTCCCCTTTAAAAGGTAGCGTTCGCTGCGCTAGCAAGCCGCGCCAGGTTCGCTGCGCGAACGCGATACCGATCCCCTTGCTCACCAAGACGGTATCTCTGGCACGTCCTGCCGCCCGCTCCGCTCGCGCATCTAGAAATCTGCGCACGGCCCTCCAGTTCGGTTTGAGAGGGCCGCGCGGAAAAAAGTTGCGCGGTGATGAAAGCAAAGCGCAGCACGCCCTGCCCGATGATGGGAGGCGGGCGCAAACGAACAAGGAGGTTCGTAGTCATGTCAGTTAACAAGGTGATCGTGATCGGCAATCTGGGAGCTAACCCCGAGGTTCGTGCCCTGCCGTCAGGGCAGAACGTGGCGAATTTCTCGCTGGCTACCACAGAGCGGTTCACGGACCGTAACGGCGCCAAGCAGGAGCGCACCGATTGGCATCGGATCGTCGCATTCGGGCGGCTGGCCGATACGTGCGAGCGGTTCCTGAGCAAAGGCCGTCCGGTTTACGTCGAAGGTCGGCTCACGACCCGCCAGTACGAAGCCAAGGACGGAAGCGGCAAGCGCTACCGGACCGAAATCGTCGCGCGTCAACTCCGCCTGCTCGGCAACCGCACGAACGGCAACACGTCCAAGGCTGAAGCTTCCGACGACATCCCCTTTTAGTTCCAACCCACCACGGGAGGGCCGCGCAAGCGGCTCTCCCGCCAACCATCCCAACCACAATTGGAGATTACGGAAATGGACATCTATGCAATCGTGACCGATAAGATTATCAATCTGCTTGAAAGCGGCGTCGTACCGTGGCGCAGGCCGTGGTCCTCAACCGGAATGCTGCGCAACCTTGTGAGCAAGAAGCCATATCGCGGCGCAAACTTTTTCCTGCTGTCTGCATCAAAGTACGTTTCACCGTTCTGGTTGACGATGCGCCAGGCCAACGAACTGGGCGGACACATCCGCAAAGGCGAGGAAAGCACGGTTGTCGTGTTCTGGAAGGTTGACGACGCCAAGCAGAGCACGGAAGACCTCGACGGCGAGGAGACCGACGGGAAGACGCGCCGCCGGTTCCTGCTCAGATATTATCGCGTGTTCAACCTCGAACAATGCGAACTGCCGAGGGCTGTCCTCGATAAGCTTCCGAAGATCGAAACGCACGAGCACGATCCGATCGAAGCGGCCGAACGGATCATCGCCGGCATGCCGAACCCTCCCGAGATTCAGTACGCAGGCTCGAAGGCTTTCTATAGCCCGATCACCGACCGTATCACTCTGCCCCCGCGTGAACGTTTCACCAGTGCCGAGGAATTTTACGCCACAGCGATGCATGAGAGCGTCCATAGTTCAGGAAGTGAGAAACGCCTTGCGCGAGAAGGGATTTGCGAAGTTGCGCCGTTCGGTTCCGCCCTTTACTCCAAGGAAGAACTGTGTGCCGAGATGGGAGCCGCTTTTCTCTGTGCCGAAGCCGGAATCTCAAACGCCGTCATCGACAATCAAGCCGCCTATGTTGCCGGTTGGCTGAAGAAGCTTCGCGATGATCGCAAGCTTCTGATCCACGCAGCAGCCCAAGCACAGCATGCGGTCGATTACATACTCAATCGCAAATCCTTCGGGCAATAAAATTTGCGTCGCGCCAGCGCTGTTGCACGGGCGCGCCATCGTATCAATCTCATTTCCGCGTTGACGCTCTGGCCTTCACGGCCATCGGCATCAGAAAGTCCGCCAGATCGGAAACTACGGTCTCAAGCGACCCCGACGCGGCCGCCAGCTCTCGGACGAAACTCTCCCATTGCCGCCGCTTGCTCGCGTCGCGAGCAAATTCTGGAGTAAGCGCCTCCGGAACCTCGTTCGGGATTGCGGTGCGACGGCGTTCGAAAGTCGCGGCGATCGCCTTCGCGAGGCGGTCATCATCGAATTCGTAAGCCTTCGACAGCACCCAAACGTCATAGAAGTCCTTCATACGGCTATTCGCACGCCCGAGGTACACCATGGCCTGAAACTTCTCGGCGATTACCGTCTCGCGCGGATAAGCCCGCAATCGTGGCGCGGTTGAGTCGAGTAAAACCGGAAACTCGATTTCTTCCAGGCCAGGCTCCACCGCGTCGCCGAAGCCGACATCAATCACCACGTTGATTCTTGCACGCGAAAGGTTGGCAACGGTTCGCAGCCGCAGTCCGCCATATTCCAGCTCTTCGCGGATTCGCTCGATCCGCAAATTATCGACCTCGAATGTAATCCCGTCATCCGCCGGCATTCCGCAGACCTCGCGGAAAACGCTAAGAATGGATTCCTCTGAGGAATCACCGAACCCAAGCAGATCCAGGTCGCGTGTCGGGCGGTGCGGGTCCGCGAACCAGGTTGTGACCAACATCGCGCCCTTGAGAGCAAATCGATCACGGTGCGGCGACTGACTCAGCCGATGGAGCAGGCGTTCCAGTGCATAGCGTGTGATCACCAAATCGAATGGCTGGCCTCTGTCCCGCGCCAGTTTGAGGAGACGAGAACGGACTGACGCGCCGATATCGCGAGTCCGCTTAGCCATCCAGCGTCAGAGCCTCCATGTAAGGTTGCATCGCGGTCCACACGCCGGCTTCGACGGCCTGCTTGGAGATTTCTGCCGGCGCAGCCTTCTTCTTCCGAAGCGCTTCCCGAAGTCCCTCAACCGCAAGCGTCGTGCCGAGGACGCGACGATAGCGGAAAACATCGGCCAGGGTTTTCGCTACACCAAAGATGGGCACCCGCACGCCGTCGATCACGTGAAACTCCACGCCCTTCTCAAGCCGATCTTTCGAAAATCGGACGAATCGGATCGCGGGATATTCGACGCGCGGGCGCCAGGCTTTAGGACTGATTGCCACCCATACGCGCGGAGGCATCTGATCGGTGAGATCATGAAAGGCCAGCGCGGAGACTAGACAGATCACCCCGTTCGGAACGCGCTTGTAGGCTTCGGCCAGGACGTGATGGGCGTCGACGGTTGCGTCCGGAAGCTGATAAAGTCCACGACCAAGACGGATAACGGCCCCAGCGCGCTCGAGGCGCGAAATGGTTGTCGCCGTGACACCCGTCGCCCTGAACTCTGCGAGGCGGACCATTCCGCGCTGCCGGAGCAGGGCTATCGCCCGGTCTTGCTGCCGGTCTGAGCGTTTTGCCTTAAGTGCAGTCAAGATACATTTCCTTGAGCAACTAGGCCATTTATCCGAGGATTTGTATCATTTTCTTACGGATAGCGCAAGTAACCGAAACGGGAGCCGCCTTCCTTTGCGCCGAAGCCTGAGTCTCAAACGCGGTCATCGACAATCAGGCGTCCAATGTGGCTGATCGGCTCAGGAAACATCGCGATGATCGCAAGCTGTAATCTTGGCCGCCGCCCAAGGCGCAGAAAGCTGCGGACTATATTCTCAACAACATTGTGCAGCTTGCCGTTCACTCACTGAGGTTTTCAATGTTTCAACGTCAGCGTTTCATAGAATCCTGATTGCGTGTGTCATTAAAAATTGTATCTCATTGAGGAGCTCAAACCTAAAAGCCCATCTGATCAAGGAATCTCGACCGCGTTCGGGTCCATGTGCCCCATACGTCCACGCTGGTTAAGGTCAGGTCTTCCTCTGCGCGGCAAACGCCTACGAAGCAAGCTCTTCGCTCCTCCCGCATCTTTTTCGGATCGTTGTCGGACCGATGGTCGGGCAAGTGGCCCTCCTCCAAGCCCACGAAGTAGACGCGAGGCCACTGTAGGCCCTTCGCTTTGTGTACTGTCGTTATCTTAATCGTATTTCCGTGGGTTGGAGACCCTGAAATGCCTCCGAGGCCCAGTTCGCTGAGCAATTGGTCGAGGGCGAAGTCCGGGTCGTGTGTGGCCTGCATCCCTGAAATGCCCGCGATTTGAAGTAGAGTCCGTCACGCAAAGGAGACGGACGAATGAAGGGCGGCCGATTCAGCGAGGAACAAATCATCGGGATTTTGCGCGAGCATGAAGCGGGC
>JBKQPD010000155.1:0-14826 GCA_052145175.1 Binataceae bacterium (SeqCode)
CTGAGGGGCTCGCGCAGAAGCGGATTGTCCTGAAGATAAAGCATCCCGACCGAGAGATAATTGCAGGCGCGCCAGTAAGCGTCGATCAGGTGAAGTTCATCGGCATCCAAGGGCGTTCCCGTTTTGCTCTCGTTCATATTTTCTCCGTTACTTCTCCGCAGCCGGCGAGAAGCGTCCGAGCAGTTAACGAACCTTTACACTGTCACGTGCGGCGCAGGGCGAAGCTAACCGCCGATCACGAGTTACGCGTGGGCAGCGCGGTTTGTGCGCCTCCGCGGCGTCCCTGTCTCGATTGACCGGACACAGCCTCCTAACGTTGCCATCGGATCGCGGATGATTCGAGCGGCACGGCGAGGTCGGGATGGCGCGTGATAACCCGCGGGGTGAAGTGCGCGGCAGGGCGTCGCGATTGCACTCGGGCGGTGAAGTTCCATGCGTTCGCTCCGATCAGCTGCTCGCCGCGCGTCATGCGGTAGCGCTCCGGGAGCTGGCCGTCGAGCTCGTCGGCAAACAATTCCACTTCGACTGAATCGCTGGCGAGATCATTCAGATAGATCTGCACCTGAAAAAAGTGGCCGTCGTCGGAATCCTTGAACTCGGACTTGCCGAAGTAGACTCCCTGCCAATGGGTCTCGATATGTCGCCGCCAGTGGACCAATTGATCGGCGAGGGCGCCGCGATTTTCCGCGCGCTTGCGATAGGCCTCCGCGGCGGGGATGTAATACTGCTCGACGTACTCGCGCACCGCGCGGTTGGCCGAAAAGCGCGGCGTCAGGCGCGCCATGCTCTGACGCACCTTTTCAACCCAGGCCTGAGGAATGCCGGCGTCGTCGCGGTCGTAAAAGCCCGGCACTATATCGCGCTCGAGCAGCGTGTAGAGTTGCTCCGCCTCGACCGCGTCCCACCCCGGATCATCCTCGTGCTCCCGGCCGTCGCCGATCGCCCAGCCGACCTCCGGCGCATAGGCTTCGGCCCACCATCCGTCGAGTTCGGAGAGATTCAGTCCGCCGTTGACGAGCACCTTCATGCCGCTGGTTCCGCACGCTTCCCACGGGCGGCGTGGCGTGTTGATCCAGAGGTCGACGCCCTGGACCAGGTATTCCGCGAGCAGCAGGTCGTAATCGCTCAGAAAGACCACTCGATTGCGCAGTTCGGGCCGGGCGACGAATTGAATCCAGGCCTTGACCAGCGCCTTGCCGGGCTCGTCCGCCGGATGAGCCTTGCCGGCCACGACAAGCTGCACCGGGCGGCGCTGGTCGGTGAGGATCCGGGCGAGGCGCGCGGGATCGTGCAGCAGCAGATTGGGCCGCTTGTAGAGGGCGAAACGGCGCGCGAACCCGATGGTCAGGATGTTCGGGTCGAACAGGTCGTTGACCAGGGTGGGAGGCGGTTGCGGCGGAGCTGGCCTGATGGCAGGCAGAATATTCGGGTCGAACGAGTCGTAGACCGCTCCGCCGGGCCCCGACTCGGCGCCGGCTTGTCGCGCCAGCCGCTCGCGAATGTGCGCGACCAGCTCTTCGCGATTCTTGGCGCGCATGGCCCACAGCTCTGCCGCGGGTAGCCCGGCCACCCGCTCGCCCACGCCCTCCATGGTGTCGCGCCAACGTTCGGCGCCGCAGGCCTCGGTCCATAGCTGGTCGGCCGCGGCTGAGTCCCACGTTGGTGTATGAACCCCGTTAGTCACATGCCCGACCGGAATCTCGGAGAGCGGCCAGCCGTTGAAGAGCGTCGCGAAAATGCGCCGGCTGACTTGGCCATGCAGCGCACTCACCGCGTTGACCGCGCCGCTGCCGCGAAGAGCGAGATAGGCCATGTTGAAAGGTTCGCTGTCATCCCGCGGATTCTGCCGGCCCAGTGCCAGCAACTCGCGGAATCCGATCTTGAGGACGTCCTCCGCGTAGCGCTTCAGGTAGCGCTCGAGCAGCGTTGGATCGAAGCGATCAAAACCGGCCGGCACCGGCGTATGGGTGGTGAACAGATTACCCGCGCGCGTGGCCGCGAGCGCCACGTCGAAGGGCTGGTGGTTCTCGACCATGAATGCGCGCGCGCGCTCGAGTACGGCAAAGGCCGCGTGACCCTCATTCAGATGGCAGACCTCTGGCTTAAGACCCATGGCCCGGAGCAATCTCCATCCGCCCAGCCCGAGCACCAGCTCCTGCGCCAGCCGCAGTTCCTGCCCGCCGCCGTAAAGTTCGCTGGTGACGCCGCGATGGACCGGCGCGTTAGCCGGATCGTTACTATCGAGCAGGTAGAGCTTCACGCGCCCGACCCGCGCCTCCCAGGCGCGCAACCATAGCGTCGGCCCTGCGACCCGCACCTTAAGCCGGATCCATTCGCCGTCGGCATCGCGGACCGGCATTATCGGCAGTTGGCCGGGGTCGTTGTAGGGAAACAACGCGGTCTGGTTGCCGTCGGGATCGATATATTGGCGGAAATATCCCTGTTGATAGAGCAGGCCCACACCCACCACCGGCACGCCGAGGTCATGAGCGGCCTTGAGCTGATCACCGGCCACGTTCCCCAGACCGCCGGAATAGATCGGCAGCGCCTCGGTCAACCCGAATTCCATGCTGAAATAGGCCACGCAACTGAGCGGCGCCTCTGGCCAGGTGCGCTTGAACCAGGTTGGCGCCTGCGCCTCCCGGCGCCGCTCGATCACGACGCGCGTGAGCCGCTCGAGGAATTCGGGTTCGGCCAGAGCGGCGCGCAAGCGCGTGCGCGCGACGGTCTGCATCACGACCCGCGGATTATGCGTGGCCGCCCACAGCTCGGGTTCGAGCCGGCGCCAGATGTCGTCGGTGCCGTGCTCCCACGTGTTGCGCAGGTCGAACGCCAACTCCTCGAGGTAGCCGATTCCCTCGGGAGCTTGCGGCATAGAACCATAGTCGAGCTCCGCCATCCTTACCTCGTTGGAAATTCGGTTCTATCTCATGTATGCGAAATTGCGGGCGCACTCTGCCTAAAAGGATCGCTGAAGCTTGCGAGGCACACAAACCGCGCCACGTTGCTTTTGGATTAATTCTTCCGAGCACAAATGAGAGCGCAAAAGGTTCGCGGGCCGCAACGTCATTGATTGTAGCAGTTTCTGCTAGTCATGGCTTTGCGCGAGGAGGGATGCGGCCGCGCGGGCCATGTACAATTCTTCGTCGACCGGGATTACATAAAGCTGAATCAGGGACTCGTCCGCGCTGAATTTCTGTTCGCGCCCGTTCGCGGCGCGATTCCGCGTGTCGTCGCAAACAATACCGAGATGCTCTAACCCGGCACAAATGCGCGCCCGGATCCGGTCGGCGTGCTCGCCGATACCGCCGCCAAAGATGATCGCCGCGGTTTTACCGGGCACCGCGAGGTACTGCCCGATATACTTGCGGACACGATAGCAAAACATCTCGAGCGCAAGCGTCGCATCGGCGTTGCCCCCGTCAGCCGCCCCCTGCACGTCGCGGATATCGCCGGAGATGGCGGAAACCCCCAGCAACCCTGACCGATGATTGAGCATCGACTCGACCTCCTGTGGCGTGATCCCCTCGCGTTCGCACAGCAGGGTCACGATCGCGGGGTCGAGATCGCCGCTGCGCGTTGCCATCATCAGGCCTTCGAGCGGTGTTTGCCCCATCGAAGTATCGACCGACTTGCCGCCGCGTATCGCGGTTGCCGAACATCCCGCCCCCAGATGGAGCGTGATCAAATTGAGCGTCGCCGAATCGGCACCGGTCAACTCCGCATAGCGCCCGGTCATCCAGGCATGACCGAGCCCGTGAAAGCCGAACCGGCGGATGCCGTGGCGGCGGGTGAGGTCGCGGGGCAGCGCATAGGTGCGCGCGTAGTCGGGCAGCTCGCGATGAAACCCGGTATCGGCGATCACGATCGCGGGAACTCCCGGTAATCGCTCGCGGACGGCACGGATCGTGGCGATAGCTGGCGGGTTGTGCAGCGGTGCGAGCGCCGTCGCCTCGTCGAGCTCGCGCAGCGCCACGTCGTCCAGCAGCGTGGGAACGAAGATATGTGGTCCGCCGTGAACGACTCGATGGGCCGTGGCCTCGAGCTCAAGCCTGGGCTGCCCGGCGAGTTGTTCCAGCCATGCGACGGCGTGACCGGCCGCCCCGCGATGGTCACAAGCCCCGAGCGTACGCCGCGTAACGGCGCCATCCTCCGCCGTCAGCACTGCCTCAGTCTGCGCAGTGCCGACGCGCTCAAAAAGACCGCGGCCTATGATGCGGCCGCGCTGGTCGCGAGGGCTGGCGAGCTCGAGCATCTCGAACTTGAGCGAGGAGCTGCCGCAGTTGAAAACCAATATCCTCATGGGCGGCGCCAGGATGAGGGCGGTGCGGAGACGCCGCGCGCTCGCATCGCGCGGCTTGATCGCGACAACGAGGTCTGGGATGGTCGGGGCGGGATCGGTCGATAACTCAGCATGGGATAGTAACTATGTCGCAGCCGCTGCGCTGTATAATCCTTGGCGCCGCCGGGCGCGACTTTCACGATTTCCTGGTGTTCTTTGCCAACCGTCCGGAGTTTCGGGTCGTTGCCTTTACCGCCGCGCAGATTCCGTTTATCGAGCGCCGGACTTTTCCGCGGGAATTCGCCGGTCCATTCTACGATGATGATATTCCGATCTTCCCGGAGAACGACCTGCCCGCTCTGATCAAGGGTCTTGGCGTCGAGCTGGTGTTCCTCGCCTACAGTGATCTTTCACACGAGCAAGTCATGCACAAGGCGAGCCTCGTGCAGGCTTGCGGGGCCGGCTTTGCGCTGCTCGGCCCGCGGCTCACGCAGTTGCGGAGCCGTCTGCCGGTTATCAGCGTCACCGCCGTCCGCACGGGCGCGGGTAAAAGTCCTCTGACACAGGCGCTCGCACAGTGGCTTGTCGCGCATGGCCGTCGCGTCGCCGTGCTACGCCATCCGATGCCTTACGGCGATCTCAAAAAACAGCGCTGGCTTTGCTATGAAAATGCGGCCGACCTCGATCGCCATGGTTGCACGATTGAAGAACGGGAGGAGTACGAACCCTATATCGAGCGCGGAATCGCGGTTTACGCCGGAGTTGACTATCGGGTCATAGTAAGTGAGGCGGAGAAAAGCGCCGGGGTGCTGCTCTGGGACGGCGGCAATAATGACTATCCTTTCATCCGCCCCGATCTCTCTATCGTGCTCCTGGACGCGCTCCGCCCCGGTCATGAGACAAGCTATTATCCCGGTGAGACGAACTTGCGTTCCGCCGATATCCTGGTTCTGAATAAAGTGTCGAACGCAAGCGCGGATGCGCTCGCGCTGATTCGTCGCAATGCGGCCGAACTCAACCCGGCCGCGACCTTAGTCGAGGCTGACCTGGAAATCACCATCGAGTCGAAGCTGGAGCTCGCGGGAAAACGGGTTATCGTGGTTGAGGACGGGCCGACGGTTACCCACGGCGGCATGGCGTCGGGCGCCGGCACCGTGGCGGCCCGTGAGCGGCGTGCGCAGATTCTCGATCCGCGCCCCTTTGCCGTCGGGAGTATTGCCCAGGCTTACGCGCAATACCCTCATCTCGGGATGGTCGTGCCGGCGCTCGGTTATGCCGAGGCGCAAATCGCCGAACTTGACGAGACTCTGCGGCGGAGCGGCGCGGACTTGATCGTGGACGCGAGCCCGGCGCGACTCGACCGCCTGCTGCGCATGCCGATCCCGATTGTGCGCGTGCGTTATCAATTTAAGCAGAAGTCCGGCCCCTCGATCTTTGCGCTCGTCGACGCGGCGCTGGCGGCCGCCGTTCGGTGAGCGAACGGCCCACGGGCGGGCGGCGTCTAGAGAACCTGGCGAACCCCGCTATCCGACGCCCGCTGGATTGCGTCGAGCAGGCGGTGGCGGGTGATCGCCAGATCGAAACCGGGACCGGCGGGATTGCCGCTGCTGATACCGTCAGCCATGCGCTTGAAGAGTTGCGCGACATTAAAGGGAGGTCCCGCGGGCACGCCGGGCGGAACCCAACGATAGCTCGCGGGGATCGGTAGATCGGTGAGCGGCTTACCGCCTTGTGAACCGCGCAAGGTCAATTCCGAAATCTGCACGCTGCTGCCCGCGCGCGGCTCGCGCGGCGCGATCACGAGGTCGCCCGCGGTGCCATGAATCTCGAACAGGAAACCGGTCCCGTTGACGACGCCGCCTTTGACGTGGACCGCCGCAACCGCACCGCCTTCGAGCACACCGCTGACGAGCACCTGGTCCGGCGAGGTCATCGGAATCATTTCTCCGGTCTCGACGATCTTGATTTGCTTGCGCTGCGTCGCGACGACGCTCGCCACTTCCTTGAACTCGCCGAGGCAAAAGCACAACGCGTCGATCGAGTGACCACCCGGAATAGTCATCAGGGTTGCGCCCGTCGCGCGATCAGCCAGATAGGCGTTTGATCGCGTGAGTTCGGTGCCCCAATAGGGTGTGGGGACGATCATCGTGGATGAGAGCACGCGGCCGAGGTAACCTTCGGCAACAAGATCCCGGGCGCGATTGATGGCGGGTGCGCCGCGCGCCTGCAGTCCGACCATATGATGGAGGCCTTTGCCCGCAGCCAACTGATACATCTCTGTGGCTTGATCGGTGGTTGCCGCCAGCGGCCATTCGCAGAAGAGATGCTTGCCTGCGTTCAGCGCGGCCATCCCGATCGAATAGTGAAACGGCACGCGCACGCAGATCGCGACAAGGTCCACGTCGCGATGGTTAACCATCGCGGATGGATCGGCGAAGGCGAGTGGAATGCCGAAGTGTTTCGCGGTTTCGTCCGCGGTTTCCTGACGACTGGTGCAGACCGCGGTGATCGCGAATTCGGGGAGCGCCCGCAAGGCGGGGATGTGGGCGCCGCTGCCCCAGCCATAATGGACGTTTGCCCCGATGATCCCGACCCGGATTTTTTCTTGCGCCATGACGCTGATCGCTCCCCTCCACCCGCGGCGCCGGTGAGCAATCGCCGGCGCCGCTTTCCTTTGGTGGATTGACTCCTGGCCGGGTGTCTCAGGCGCGGCCGTAAACCGGCACCACGACTCCCGACGTCACCTGATTCTGGTCCGAGCTGAGGAAGGCGAGCGTCTGCGCGATATGCGCGGGTTTCACCCAATTCTCGTGCTTCGCCTTGGGCATCGCCTTGCGATTCGCCTCCGTATCGATCGTGCTCGGGGCGATCGCGTTGACCATCACGTTGTCGTTGAGCACCTCCTCGGCAAGCGACGCGGTGAAGGTCTTGATCGCGCCCTTGGCGATCGCGTATGCGGCGAATTCGCCGGCGCCGGTCAGACCGGTCCGCGAGCTGACCGATACGATCCGGCCGTACTGGTTCTTCTGCATGATCGGCACCACCGCGCGGCAGCAGAGAAAAGTCGGCTTCAGATTCAGGTCGAACATCGCCTGCCATTCGGCGAGCGTGGTTTCGGCGACGGTCTTGAAGCCCCAGAAACCGCCCACCAGATTGATCAGAATATCAACCCGGCCGAAGCGCTTGGCGACGTCGTCGACGAACTTGCCGACCTCATTCTCGCGGCCGAGATCAACCTTTGCGAGCATGATACTCGCTTCCGGAAAGCGCCCGCCCATCTGCTGATGGAAGAGCGGCACTTCAGGTTCGACAATCCAGGGCACCGCGACCTTGGCGCCGTTGGCGAGAAAATGTTCGGCGACGGCGCGGCCGAGCGCGCCGGTCCCTCCCGTGATTATCGCGATCCGATCCTTCAGTAGTTCCATCAGTCTGCCTCCCGGAAAAAATCCGTTTTTGCGTTTGAGATATTGCTCGCAGGTTAGGAAACTTGGACGGTACCCGTCCAGCGCTTGCGGGGTGGGTGCATAATTGGAAAATCCCCCAGGTTCGGGGCGGAGGTGCCTGCTTTGGCGAGATTGGTGGATATGGACTGGGTTGCGCAACGGATGGGGCAGCCGGGGATTGTGCTTGTCGATCCGCGCCGTCCGATGAAATATCTTTCGGGCCATCTGCCGGACGCCCTCAACGTGCCCGTCTACCAGACCTTCGGCGCGGACGGCAAACTGCTCGCGCCCGACGCGCTGGCCGGGTTTCTCGGGACGGCCGGGCTCGGCGGCGATCCGACGCCGGTGCTTTACGACTCTCCCGAGGGGCAGAACGCCGCGATGCTCGCGTGGATTCTCGAGTATCTGGGGCGGACCGACGTCTGCGTGATGGCCAGCTTTTACGAGGCGTGGAAGGCGGCGGGGCGTGAGGTGCGTTACAAGCCGGTCGAGGCGGCGGCGCGGACTTTTGCGTCGCAGCCGAATCCCGCTGGTCGCATCACGGTTGAGGAGGCTCGTGCGCCGGGCCGGCTCAAATTTGTCGATTTTCGGAGTCCCGAGGAGTTCAGCGGCGAACGATCGATTGGCGAAGATCAGCCCGGCCATATTCCCGGGGCGGTGAATGTCGTCTGGCGCGATTTGGCGGATCCGCCGCGGACGCTCCTCAAGCCGCGCGCCGCGATCGAGCGGATACTGGCTGACGCAGGCGTCACGCGAGGCGATCAAATCGTCGCCTATTGCCGTTCCGGTCCCCGCGCGGCGCTGGGCTATCTGGCACTGCGCGAGGCGGGTTACGAGGCGCGGCTCTTCGACGGTTCCTGGGCGGAATGGTCGCGGCTGGGCCTGCCCGCCGAGAAACGCTAAATTAGCGGAGCGCGCTGCCGCGCGGAGCGAGCAGGCGAGTCTGCGAGCTGCGTCAAAAATCCTAAGTCTGCGGAGCGCGCTGACACGCGGAGCGAGCACGGGGGGCGGCGGAGTCGGAACCGAGGCTGAGCCTCGCAGACTCGGCCACCCACCGGACGCGCGGCCAAAATCAAGTCTCTGCGAGCTGCGTCAAAGATCTTAAGTCAGCGGAGCGCGCTGACGCGCGGAGCGAGCAGGCGAGTCTGCGAGCTCAGAATCTGCGTTGCGGTCGCGTTGACAACGCGAGCCTCGGGCCGGACAATTAAGCACAATGGCTCGAATTACCGTAGAAGATTGTCTCGAGAAGACCCCCAATCGCTTTGCTCTGGTGCTGGGCGCCGCCCGGCGCGCGAAGCAACTGCTCAAGGGCGCCCGACCGCTAATCGAATCCGACAACAAGGAAGTTGTCACGGCGCTGCGCGAAATCGCGGCGGGCAAGGCGATGATCGTCGAGCCCGAAGAGAACTAGCAGTCCCTGATTCACACGTAGCACGACTCGACGGGGCATGGCTTACCGGCTGCGGGCCAAGAAGGATCCATGGCGCGGAAATCCAGCAATCAACCGCGTAAGCCCCGCGTGGGCGTCGCTACCGCCCGGCCGACGGACGCTCCGGAGGCCGCCGAGGTAATCGAGACCGAGGCGGTGCCGGTCGAGCTCCTCGAGGAGGTCCCGGCGGTTGACGACGCGCTGGCGACGACACCGGCGAGCGCAAGCGAGGACGACGGCGCGTCACTGGTTGACCGGGTGGTGGACGACAGCCGCCTGCCCGGGCTCGACGAAAGCGAGTCGGGCGGTGCGGTCGTGCCCTACGATCCCCTCAGCCGCTACCTCAGCGAAATCCGCCGCTTTCCGCTCCTTTCCCGCGAGGAGGAGAGCGCGATCGCGCATCGGTACCTCGATTTTCACGATCCCGCCGACGCCTACCGGCTGGTTACCGCGAACCTGCGTTTGGTAGTGAAAATCGCCCATGAGTTTGCGCGCGCGTCGCGCAACCTGCTCGACCTGATCCAGGAAGGCAACGTTGGTCTGATGGAGGCGGTCAGGAATTTCGACCCCTATCGCGGTATCCGTTTCCCCTCGTATGCGGTCTGGTGGGTGCGCGCTTATATCTATCGCTATCTGATCAACAACTGGCGCCTGGTCAAGATTGGCACCACCCAGGCCCAGCGCAAGCTCTTCTTCAATCTGCGCAAGGAGACCGAGCGGCTCGAAGCCGAGGGCTTCACGGCGCAACCGAAGCTGCTCGCGCAGCGGATGGGCGTGAAGGAGAGCGAGGTGCGTGAGATGCAAGAGCGGATGGCGCAGAGCGAGGTGTCGCTCGACCAGCCCGCCGGTCCCAACGACGACACGCCGCTCGGCGACGCGCTGCCCGACACCGCCGCGAATCCCGAAGAAGCGGCGGCCCGGCTCGAGTGGCGCGCGTTCGCCCGGGACCAGGTCGAGAAATTCGCGGCGACGCTCACCGCCAAGGAGCTCGAGATTTTTCGCGCCCGGTTGATGACGGAAGATCCGCCGACGCTCCAGGAGGTCGGTGAGCGCTTCAAGCTGAGCCGCGAACGGGTGCGGCAAATCGAAGCACGTCTCAAGCAGCGGCTGCGCGAGTTCATCGAGGAGCACGCCGCGGACGTCGATCAGGCCAGAACTTGAGCGGCGCCGCGCACAGGATTATGTGCGCGCGGTCCGGACGATGGGGCTTGAGCCGGGTTCCGCCAGACTGCGATAATAGTTGACGGTGCGGTAGCCATGCGGGAACGTAGCTGCGCGATGGTGGTGGTGGGCAATGAGATTCTGTCCGGCAAAGTGCAGGACACGAACGCCTGGTTCGCCGCGCGCGAGTTACGCCGGGTCGGCGTGGCGCTCAAGCGTATCGGCGTGGTGCCGGACGAATTCAAGGCGATCGCCGACGAAGTCGGCCAGTGTGCGCGTACGCATGATTTCGTGATTACCTCGGGCGGCGTCGGCCCGACCCACGACGACATCACGATCGAAGCGATCGCCCAAGCCTTCGGACGCAAGCTGGTAATCCATCCGGATCTCGAAAAACTGCTTCGCGCGCATTTCGTCGAGCCCCTTAATCCCGCGATGAAAATGGCGGAGGTGCCCGAGGGCGCCGTCCTGAACGACTCGGGCGACGCGCGCTTTCCGACGGTGCAGCTCGAAAATGTCTATATCCTCCCCGGCATCCCGCAAATCTTTGAACGCAAGCTGACGGCGCTGCTCGAGCGTTTCGCGACCGATCCTTATTTCATCCGGGTGATCTACACGAGCGCCGGCGAGGGCACGATTGCCGGGCCGCTCAACGCCTGCCTCAAGGACTATCCGGACTTGATGTTGGGGTCGTATCCGCGCATCGGGCATCCCGAATACCGGGTGAAGGTGACGCTGGAGTCGAAAGATCGCGGTTACCTGGATAGCGCTTTTGCTCGTCTTATGGAGTTGCTGCCGCGCGACGCGGTCGTCAAAATAGAATAGTTGAAGCTTGCGTGGGGGTAAGGAGGAAGGATGATGCGGTTGAAGCTAACGACGATGAGTGCGGCGCTGCTCGCCGCGGTGGTAGGTGGTCCGGCGGCGGCCTTCGCGCAAAGCGCCCCGGTCGGTTCCGCGAATGCGGTGCAGGTTCCGCAGCCGGATCCCAGCGCGGTGAATTGGAAGGGAGTCGGAATCGGCGCGGGCACGGTCGCCGGCAACATCCTCTACATTCCGGCGAAACTGGTTTACGGCATCCTCGGCGGTATCGGCGGTGGCGCCGGGTATGCCCTGACCGGCGGCAACGAGCAGGTCGCCAATACCATCTGGCGCAGCTCGCTCGGCGGCGACTATGTGCTGACGCCGGATATGGTCAGCGGCAAGCAGCCGGTTCATTTCAGCGGACCGACCCAGACCGCGCAGCCGGTCCCGGGGGCGGCGAATGAGCCGAACAGCTCGACTGCGGTCGCGAGCTCATCCAGCCCCGTTGTTGCGCCGCCGCCGCTCGCGACGGCGCCCATCGATAGCGGCGCCGGTCCGCTTGGCGCGGGAAGCGCCGTGAGCAGCGAACCGATCGTTGGCAGCGCTAAGTCGGGATCGAGCAACAGCACGAGCGGATCGACGGTCAAAAACGCACCGCTACCGTCCTCCACTAGTATCGAGTAGCGTGGCGATCAAATGAAAAAGGTACGCTTTCTCTGGAAGTCGACTTGAAGCACTTGCCGCAACGCAAGAAGTTTCTTGCGCGACGAAATCAAGGCGGAGCTCGACGAGCGTGACTACGCGAAAAGTCCTTTGAGCCGCGCCGAGCTTGAAGATCTGTTCAAGGGGCGCGACCCGCGCGACTTTATCAATCCCAAGAGTCCGGCCTTCAAGGCACTCGGCCTTAAGGGCAAGGCCCTTACGTCCGAGGATGCGCTCAGCCTGATGAGCAAGGAGCCGAATCTGATCAAGCGGCCGATGACGATCGCGGGCCGCGTCCTGATCGCCGGATTCGATCGCGACGCGCTCCGCCAGGCGCTCGGCTAACCCCTGGAGGGTGTTGAAAAACGGTAAATTTCTCAGGCGCACTGAAAGTGGCTTCAACACCCTGCATAAGAAAAGGCTTCGTTCCGCTATCTTCTCGCCCCTACTGGGGAGAGAAAGAGTGAGGGGCAGTGGCGCCCGATCACTCCGATCATATCCGGGTCGGGGTCTCGGCGTGCCTGCTCGGTCAGGAAGTCAGGTTTGACGGCGGGCACAAGCGTGACGCCTTTTTGGTCGAGACGCTCGGCCGCTTCGTCGAGTTCGTGCCGGTCTGCCCCGAATTCGAGTTAGGGCTGGGCGTCCCGCGCGAGAGTTTGCGACTCGAACTTCACGCGGAAGGTATCCGCCTGATTGCCCCCGCGAGCCAGACCGATCATACCGCCGCGATGGGCGCCTATGCCCGGGAGCGGGTCGCCGCGCTCGCGCGCGAGCGTCTCTCGGGTTACGTGTTTAAAAAGAATTCCCCGAGTTGCGGAATGGAGCACGTGCGAATTTACGATGTGACGGGGATGCCGTTGCAGGACGGGCGCGGGCTGTTTGCCCAAGCCCTGATCGAGAGCTTTCCCCATTTGCCGGTCGAAGAGGAGGGACGCCTCAGTGACGCGCGCATCCGCGAGGATTTTATCCAACGAGTCTTCGCGTACCATCGCTCCGGCGGCTTGCTCACGCGCTGAGCGGCGTAGTAATGGTCGCCCATTCAGACTTATCCGTGGAGATACACTTATGAAGATCGGCTTATTTGCGATAGGAACCGGCAAAATGGCGGGCGGCGGCCTGCTCAAGACCGTCGCGGCGGACGCGGAGCGGGTCGGGGTCGCGACGCTGTGGGTGCCGGAGCACGTGGTGCTGCTCGACCAATACGCGTCGAAATATCCGTACTCGACGGACGGGGCGCTGCCCGCCCAGACCAACGCGCCGATCTTCGATCCTTTCATCTCGCTGGCGACGATGGCCGCGGCGACCACGAAGATCCGCCTCGCGACCGGCATCTGCCTGGTGCCTGAACATAATCCGCTAGTGCTCGGCAAAGTGATCGCGACGCTCGATTTTCTCAGTGGCGGCCGGGTGGTCCTGGGCGTCGGGATCGGCTGGCTGGAGGAGGAGTTCACGGCGATCGGAATTCCGTGGAATCGCCGCGCACAGCGCACTCGCGAATGTATCGAGGCGATGCGCAAGCTGTGGGGCGACGAGGTCAGCGCGTATCACGGCGAGTTCGTGAATTTCGACGGCGTGCGGAGTTACCCGAAACCGGCGCAGGGCGCCCGGGTGCCGATCTTCTTTGGCGGCGAAAGTGCGCCGGCGCTCCGCCGGGTCGCCGAGTATGGCACGGGATGGTGCGGGTTCAACCTCACGCCCGACGAGGCGGCGGCGAAGATCAAACGGATCGAGGAACTGCTCAAGGCGAACGGCCGCAAACGCTCTGACGTCGAGCTGGCCGTCTCGCCCTATACGAAAAAGATCACATGCGACGACCTCAAGCGTTATCGCGACGCCGGGGTCGACGAGCTCGTGCTGGTGAATCTGCGCCCACCGCGCGCCGCGGAAGAGACGACCAGGGATATCGAGCAGCTTGCGCGCGACTGGGTCGAGCCCGCCGCGAAATTGTAATTGAGGGACGACGCCTCTTGGCGAACGCCGCGGCCAGTGATTGAACTGGTCGCGGCGTTCGCCTTAACGAGACCGATCCGATGGCTACTGCGCGGTCAGGCCGCCGTCGACCGGGATCGACGCGCCGGTCACGAATGACGCGGCGTCGGAGAAGAGCCACGCGACCGCGTTGCCGATCTCCTCGGGCCGGCCGACGCGGCCGATCGGCTCGGCGGCCAGCATCGTCTTCCTGACCTGCTCGTCCTTCATCCATTCGAGTATCGGGGGCGTGCCGATAGCACCCGGGCAGATCGCGTTGACCCGGATGTTCTTCTCGGCGTACTCGATCGCCGCGGTCTGCGTGATCCCGATGACGCCGTGCTTCGCGGCGGCGTAAGCGCCCATCCGCGGTTGGGCGAGCAAACCGGCGGTCGAGGCCGTGTTGACGATCACGCCGCCGCCCTGCTTGAGCATCTGCAATATCTCGTACTTCATGCAGAGCCAGACGCCTTTGAGATCGACTGCGAGCGTATGGTCCCAGTTCTCTTCGGTGTCCTCGGCGGTGAGCGCGAGCAGGCCGGAGATGCCGGCGTTGTTGTGCGCCCCGTCGAGTCGCCCCCATTTGCTGACCACCGCGGCGATCAGCGCCTCGACATCGGCCGCGCGCGCGACGTCGGCCTTGCGGAACTCGGCTTCGCCACCCGCCTGACGCACCATCGCGACGGTCTCCTCGCCGCGCCGCGTCGAAACGTCCGAGACCATCACCTTCGCGCCTTCGCGGGCGAGAACGAGAGCGGTCGCCCGGCCGATACCGCCGCCGGCGCCAGTGACCAGAGTGACTTTGCCTTGCAGTAACATTGTCGATCTTCTCCCGCCCGCCTTGCGAGCCGTCGTTCTCTTACCCGTTGGCGGCGGTCCTTATCTCTTGCCCGCCAGCAGGGAACCTCTGCACAAGCCTTATCTTGTCATTCTGAGAGTTTGTGAATTTTTGTGCCGTCGCCTACTTGGTGGGAACTCCGTGTGCCCTCACCCGCCACGGCTTCGGCGAAACGCCTCACCGTGGCGACCTCTCCCTGGAC
>JBKQPD010000156.1:0-19904 GCA_052145175.1 Binataceae bacterium (SeqCode)
ATGCGGGTCCTCCTCAGAACCCCACACACAGAGTAGGTGCAGTATCGAGGATTGATGGAACTACCAACCTGGCGGCCACCGGCAAAAATAGTTGTCGTCGATCGGCAAAAATAGTTGACGCTGAACAGGCGACAGGAAAAAGTGCTGGTGGCGGGGGCGGGCAAGGGTAGAATTTTGGGATGCGCAATCGCGGCACTTGGCGGCACGCCGGCCGGCGGTTCTTCGCTGGCCAAGGGCTGCGCGCCGCGACAAGCCACAAATGGGCCTGTCGATCGCGGCTTGGATTCCATGTAGCGAACAGGCCTGTTCCAACCGGTTCTCATCTTCGCATTCCATGGCCTCGGTGGAGGTTCTGGAGGGCGCGTTCGGGAATAATTTTGATCCCGTGCTGGAGATTGGGGCGAACGCGCTCCAGCGCGAGTGATTTCTCGCGATTGCGCCCCACCGCCAAGTCGAGTCTGGCACGGTCGTCCGTGTACAGGCTCACCGCATGTCGTGCCCGGCTGATAGAGACGTAGAACTGCTTGCGGTTCACCAGTTCGGGCGAGCGGTTGGTGTCCACGTGTACGATGACGCGATCGACGGTGGTCCCTTGGCTTGAGTGTGAGGTCGAGGCGTAACCGTAGTCGATGTGGCGGAGTCTCTGCACGGCGGCGCTGACCTCGCGTCCGCCGTCGAAGCGGAGCAGGGCTTTGCGGTGGTCGATGGCTGCGACAGTTGCGAACTCGCCGTTGGCGATCTCAAGGGCCTGGTCAGGAGCGCGGAACTGAATCCGATCGCCCTTGGCGAAAACGCGTTGCTCACGGCGGAACACTTCGACGCCAGAGAGTCGGCGCGGATTGTAAGCGATGCGTTGGCCATCGGTGGTCTGGACCAGAAGCCGGTTCGTCTCGCGATCAACCGCCTCGATGCTGGCATAGCTGCCCTTCTCAAGCGCCGTCTTCTTGCTCCCGCGAGTGAAACGGATAGCGTCGCCGATCTCGTAGCTGTGCGCTTGACGCCGTTGCGGGCGCGTAAGATCGCGGCTCACAAGGATGGTTTGGTCGACGCCCTGCGAAGCGACATGACCGCGCGCTCTCAGGGCTTCGCGGATCGCGGTATTGAGCTGCTTACGTTCGATGTTGGCGGGGCTTACGACCAGCACGCGCTCTCCCGCCTCGTGCGCGACGGAGTACTCCAACGCGATCGCATCGTAGCGTTCGCCGATATCCGGTATCTCGCGTATGCGACGCTGCCGGTCGAGCAGCGTCAGCGCATCGGCGATCTTCCCCGCCGCGGCAAGCGCAACCGCTTCGCGGAGTTGCGGGTCGCGCTGGCGGCGGATGGTCTCCAGCCGGGCAACACCCATTCCAGCCTGCTGCATCTGATAGACAGGCCTTCCGGCCTCGATGGCGTGATGCTGATGCTGGTCGCCGACGAAGACAATGCGCTCGACTCCGGCCTCGCGCGCTTTGCGGAGTAGGCGGTTGACCTGGCGGGTTGCGAGCAGGCTTGACTCATCGATGATCCAAAGTTGCCGCTGGCTTAGCTCGGGAAGTCTGTTTTCCAGCAGGCTCGCCACCGTGCGGGTGGGGACACCAGCTTCAGATAAAGCCTTGACGGCGCGAGTGGTCGGCGCAAAGCCGTACACCGAATAGCCGTGCCCTTCGGCAAATTCTCGAATCGCGGCGACTGTCGTGGTCTTGGTACTGCCGGCGCGCCCTTCGATCGCTGTAAGCCAGTCGGTAGCTGTCAGGGTAAGCTTCGCCACCTCCGCCTGATCGGCAAGCAGTCCTTTTCTGGTCGCCCATGCCTGAACCTGATCGGTGTTCGCGATGGGGTGGGTTCGGCCCTGTCCCGTGAGCATGAGGTCGAGGTTGTCGCGCTCCAGCGCGATCATCTCGGGCGTGGTGTATGCGCCTTGAGACGAAAAGACCGAAGCGCTCGCGCGGATGAGTCGGCCGCTTCGTTCGGCGCGCTCGCTCTCATCGCGTACGCGGGAGAGATCGGCTTTGCCCATCGCGTGCTGAAGCGCGACGGTCTCTAGTGCGCGGCGATCGATGACCGCTTCACGCTCGATGTTGTGAGCAACGCTGTAACGGAGTGAATCCGTGACGGATTCCTGCTTGTCGAATGCGAGCGGACCCCGTGTGTGCGCCTCGTCGGCAACGCGTTCAATCGCGATCCCGTAATGGTGCGCGCGCGCCTGCCATTCGGCGCGAAGTTGATCTTCGCTGCGGACGTCCTTCGAAAGTCTGCTCTGATGGGCGATGTTCTGCGCGGCTGCGGCGCCGTTTACGCCTCGGCGTTGCATCTCCGCCTCGATGTCCTGGCGCCGGCGCGAAAACGCCATCACCTGCTCGCGGCTGTAACCCTGAAGCTCCCAACGCCCGTCGGCTCCGGTGACGTCGATGCGGTATCGGAGATTCTGGACCTCGCGGGCAAGCTCGGATCGGTAAACGGCGCTAGCAAACGCCTGCGAGCGATAGATTTCAACCGGGTCGAGTCCGCGCCATTGGCCGTCGGGACGGCGAGTCATGTTGGCGATGACGACGTGGGTGTGGAGATGCGGGTCGGGTCCGTAACCGTCGTCGGCGCCTCTGGCTGGCCGCGCAGCGATGTGGTCGAAGCGGGCGGCGACGATGTTCTCGGTGACGACCCATTCGCTGCCGCCTTTCTGGCGCGAAAGCGCGTAGTGTTCGAGCTCGGCCAGTGCCCGAGTGACGGCGGCGCGATGAGCCTGGGCCAGTCTCGTGTCGGCGCCAACCAAGGCCTGGATGCTGACCGATTTGGGCGCGTTGAAGGTCGCGTCCCATCCGGCGCGCCGCTCGCTGCGACCGTTGGCGTTGCGGACGATAACCTCTCCGGTTGAAAACCGCAGACCGTGAAGCACGGCGCGAAAGTCCTCCGAGGCGACCTCGCCTCCGAGCCCAAGCACGGCGGCGCCTTCGCCGAACCACTGCCCGACCGCGCGGCGCTTTTCGGTGTAGTAGTCGTCTTGCGAGTATTTTTCTTCGTAGTAGGTCTCCGCCTGCGCGGCGCTGAGCGCCCCTTTCGACATTACCAGCATAGTTCAAGCTCGAAGGCGGCTGGGTGGCGGCGTGATCTGCCGTAGAGCCGCGCCGTTGTCAGGATCGCTCTGGACCGGATCCTTGGCGCTACTATTTACGATCGCAGGCGACTCATTCCCCGTGAGAGTCGCGACTCTGCGAACAAAGCCGGGCCCACGTCTTACTGGAGCAAAATAGGGGATGGTCACTCGCGCGCGATGATGGCCAGTGATGCAGAGGTAGCCCTCGAATGGCGGCAAAAGCAGAATCTCGCTGCCGAGTACGGCGCTCTCCGTCACTCGATGCGGGTGGATACTGAAGCTGTCGCGCGAGTCTCTCAGCGCGGTGTTGGCGCCGATTTCCGCACGGCTTACTTCGCGCTCGCCGATCTGGGCGCTCGACCAGCGCGCGGTCTCGGCTTCGCCGGTACGCAGAATCAGTTTGGTCGCCGGCGCCGCGGCGAGCGTTGCGGTTTGCTCGTGACCATAAATCGCTCGAAGCTGGGTGATCGCCTGAAAGCCGAGAACCGCGCAGAGTCCGCGTTTACGCCCGCGCACGACCAACGCCTCAAGCTGGCTTTGGCGTTTCAGCACCGGAATCTCATCGGCGATGATCCACGCCTGTTCGCGCCGATCCTGCGCCGCCATCAGGCGGCGGATGATGCAATCGAGCCAAACGCTTTGCAGCGGCAGCGCCGCCTCGCGCGAATCCTCGGTCGAGGTCAGGAACAGCCATCCCTGGCGGGTTTGCGCCCATTCAAGCGCACTCCACGTCCGCTCGCTTGGCGCGGGCAGATGGCGGAAGGAATTGGTCGCGTTGTAGGCCGTGGCGACGATGCCGGCGCCCTGCTCGTGCGCACCGGGATCGATAAGCGCCTCGGCGGTCGTGCCCCGAAGCGACTCCTTGAGTTTCTGCCTCGGCAGCGCGAGCAACTTCGGGATGTCGCCCGGCTCGCGCGACCCGATGCCGTCGAGCAGCCCGACGATCAACGTGCGCGCCGACTGGCGGAAGAAAAAGTCACCGCCGCTCTGGCCAAACATATTGGGCGGGTCGGGGATGAGCGCCGCAGCCAACGCTTCGGCCTCCGTCGCTTCGCTCCCCGGTCTGAGCTCCCACCACGGTGACCAAGCCGGGCAGCGCGCATCGACCGGATTCAGGATCAAGTCGCCGCGACCGGAGCGGTAGAACTCCGGCACGTACTCGCACTCCGGGTCGAGGACCACGGCTGTTTCTCCGCGCGCGGCGATCTGCCGCAGCATGTGCCTGATGGCGGTGGACTTGCCCGAGCCGGGCGCGCCTACGAATAGGAAATGCTGTGATTCAAGCATACGCGGAATGCGGATGCCTCCGACCTCGATGCCGTCGCCCGAAAGGGCGCGGCCCAGGCGGCGGGTTGAAGTGACGTTGGCACCGCGCACATAGCGATCCTCGGTCGGATCGCGTTCCGGCCCGAAGAAAACGATGATGATCACCCCCATGATGAGCAGAGTTAGAAACAATCCCCACCACGCGTAGTGCCAGAACCAGCCGGTGAACGAGCCGCCGAGGTAATACTTGTAGCAGAGGAATCGATACATGCTCGGGATGGTGTAGCGTGCGCCGCGATAGGGCACCGAGCCGAACGGCAGCGGTATCTCTTCGGTAAAGAACCATGTCAGCATCCAGGTGCCAAAATAGTTGTGAGCGGCCGGGCCGCCGTAGTAGCCGGTCCAGCACCAGACCAAGGCAAGAGTCAGGACCGCCCACAGCGTAACGGTGACGGCAACCGCCCGTGCGGCAAGTTGCGTCCAAACCGAAAGCGATGCGGTATCGGCACGCCATCCTACCGCTCGACGGATGTGGGCTCTCATTGCTTGGCCTCCTCCGCTTGGGCAAGCCGGGTGATGTACTGCTGGGCACTCTTCTCCGATGCCTCGATGATCTCGTCCACGACGGGAGCGCTGAGATTCTGGTCAAGCGAGTGGAAGAGGGCCGAACGGGTCTTGACCACCTCGAACAGCAGTTGACCGTAACGTTCGGATTCCGTCTGTCCGAGCAGCTCGCAGGTCTTTCTGAGCGCGTCGAGTTTTTCGCCAAGCTTCGCCAGCGCCGCGGGATCAAGACCGCCCCGCGGGGTCGCGCCGTTCTCGAATTGACCGCTGATGAGCGACTGGATGAGCGTGGTCGGAGCGATGCCGAGGCCCGTCGCCTGCGCTTCGATGCGTGCGGCAACCTGCTCGGGAAGCCTGATCGTGTATGTATGTCTCGCTTCGGTCATGTAACTGAACCTCCTCGCCTGCAAGCAGCGGTGGACCGCCTGTTTGCATCGCAAAATCAGGGACTTGGGCGCCCGCTGTCTTCCACTCTGATTTCTGTAAGCGCGTCACGAATTCTCCTGCTTGCACAATAAAAACGCGGGCTTTTATGCTTTCCGCCGATCCTTTGCTGCAAGCAGCCTTCATTCGGCAATGAGTGACGTGTCAACAAATCTCACGTGCGAGGCTCTGGGCCGAGCACGTCTGCGGGCGCCACACTTCTCCCAGTCACGTCTGTGCCTTCGCGCTGCCGTTGGGAGAAGTCGCAGCGGAGCCATGGACGTGACTGGCGTTGTTGCCGGAGCGGCGCCAAACCTGGAATTCACGATCGGCGTCGAGGAAGGCGTTGGGAATCTCCGGGATGAGCGTCTTCGGCTCCACAGACTCGCCATGGACGTGATCGTAGTAACGCGCGTAACTCTGCAGCGCGGCGTTGAGGTCGCCGCTGAGCGTGACGCGCACCTGTACCGAACGAAGCGGCTTTCCGATGCGTGCGAGTTTCATATCTGACCTCCAAAACTGCCTTGGATATTTGTCGGTTCCGTGATCTGACGTTGCTTCGTAACCAGGCGGGGTTTATGGAAAGAGAAATTTCATCAGGCGGAGCAGGACGAGCGCGACACCAACGCCGAGTCCTGCCTTGGCAAGGCGCCGGGCAATGTCACTGTGGCCAAAAATCGCGTAAACGAAGACCGCGCCTACAAACGACATCGCGATCAGCGCGTGAGTCACCGGACCGATCAGCGTCTGTTGCAGTGCTTCGAGCGGACGGTCCCATGGCAATTCTGCGGCGGTCGCTGCCCAGGACGACGCGGGTTGAAGCGCCACTGCTGCTGCCGCCGTAGCGGCAATGAGGAACCTGTTGATTTGCGCGGACGTCATCTTCATTGCGCGCCCTCGATGTCGTTTCTTTGCCTGCGGACTCAGCCACGACTCGATCACGTTCCGGCTGTTGGCGTGTCTTTTCATCTCACATCCATCGCTGCTTAAAATAGCTACTGGCCTAGCTCGCTACATAGCTAGCTCTATGGCACGATCGTGTCAAGCGGGGAAGAACTGCCACGGCGGCGCAACCGGCGCGGTAGGGGAGGTTACTCGGTCAGATAGCCGAGCTGGGAAAGACGGACGGCGGCGGCGTCCACGGACACTTCGAAGGCGAGGGATATTCGGTCGCTTAGCCCAGGGGCGTCAGGTGAGGTCCTTGCAACCGGCGGCTGCTCCTTGCGGCCTCGGAAATACGCCTCCACTGCGCGCCGCATGAAGCTCTCCGGCATCAGTAGGCAGCCCGAGGCGTAGCCCGCCTGCCACTCGAACCAGTCCACTACCGCGCTGGTCGGAAGCATGCTGTGCCAGTAGCAGAGCTGCGGACCGCTCGAAGTGGCATACTGGTCGTAAAGCCACGTGTGCAGCAGGACGTGGCCATACTCGTGCGTGAGCGTCGTCCGCAAGCGGTTGTTGCGATGCTGCTGCTCCCACAGTTCGCGAGCGATCGTTACCACCGGCTTTTTCCCACGCTCAAACTTCGTGTATCCAAAGACCTCGTAGCGCTCGTCAGAGAGATTCATCGCGAGGTCGAGCTCGGCGGCGTCACGCTCGATGAGCACGGTCAGCGCTTCGGTCGGGACCGGAATCCGGTCGAAACCGTAGCGCTCGCGCAGGAAGCCGATGATCGTTTCCTCGCACTTCTGTTCAAGTTCTGAGATCTCCCAATATGGCCGCTTCTTGAAGCGGCCCGTGCGATCCGGCACCATCTTCACGGCTTTCTCTCCCGCTTAACTTCCCGCCGAAAAGCCTTAAAGGCTGCTGCCAGTTCGTCGGGTTTCAAGCCCTTAGCGTTGAGGTCTGGCGGCATCCGGCCGGCCAGAAAGTACAGAATATCGGAATCGACCTGCAGAACCTTGGCCATCTGTACCAGCACTTCGTCCGAGGGCTTCCGGCGGTCGTGTTCAAGATCGACCAGGTACGGGATGGAGATCGGTTTCCCGTCGGCGTTACGGATACCCGCGACTACCTCTCTACCGCTTAGCCCAAGCTCTTTGCGCCGGTCAACGATGAATTGGCCAAAAGTCTTCATTCCTAGCTATATAGCAGAATAGCTTGCCATTCGGAAGAGACAGCGCCCTACTAGCCCACCGGTAAGACACTCGAACCTTCTGCAAAGATTTCGGACGAATGCCTGTCCGCGAGACAGTACCAGGTGAGCTCGAAGATATTGCGAACGTCCTTTATCGCAATCGGTCCCTGAAGATCACGAGGTCGCCGAACTTTTTTACTCTATGGACTTGGAACTGGAACTTCGTCTTCCCTTGCCGGAGCCGGCCAAGGATAAATGCCCTTTTTCACAATGTCGTAATTCGCGACCAGCTCGGGTTCCATGAGCAGGATGGCGGTGACGCGCCGCGCGATATCGGTGACGGCGCGTGCTTCGTCCATCTTGAGCGCGCGGCCGAGGATTTCGCGCTCGCGATAGCTGAGCCATTTCTTAATCACCTGGTATCCGCCGATCGTGTACTCCCAAACGCAGAGGGGAATGTTTTTCCAGTACGCGAGATTGTTTAAGTAAACATCAAGAGTACGCTCGCCGATCAACTTGAGCGCTTGTTTTTCCGAAAGGCCAAGCACGGTGGCACCGACCGCGATCGCTTCGCGTTCCTTCGCGGTGTAGTCACGCTCGATGAACTTTCCCTTACCGGGCATCACGGCGCCGCCCTTACCTCGATGCCCCCATCCAGCGTTTACGTCGAGGTCTCCCGCTTCAGGATTTAGCGACCCGCCGCCTTCGCGAGAGATTGAGCAGATCTCCTTGACTTCGGAACGACTGTTCCCCGGGTTAATGCCGCTCACAGAGGCTTCCGGGTCCAGCAAAGCGGATAATTTGCGGCCAACTTCGGCAGAGTCCTTTAGCTCATCTTTGCTATTGGGCAACGGAATTCGCGGCCAGTCGATTCTGAGCGCGCCAGCGTTTTCCCTTCGGTAGGACGGCGCATGCAGTACTGCGGCGCAGTGCAGGAAAAAATCAAGCGGATCTGCCTTGAGAGATTCCAGATATGTCTCAAGAAGCTTACTCAGATTCGGCGTAGATGTGGGCTGAACGCTCGATTTCGTGAAAAGCGTCGCTGGCGTACCTCCCGCCTTAAGATAAAGCGGAAAAAAATTGGAGAGCCCATTGCCAAAGTTGTCTGCCATTACTCTGACAACATATCCGCGATCGAAGCGTTCCATCGGCTGTTTCTGGCGGGCTTCGATCCAAATGTTTTGCTCAAACACCTGCGGGAAATATTCTTCACGCTTCCGATCGAGTAGCGTGGTCTCCTGCTCCCAATAGAGCCAACGATTGTCGAACGGCCGGTAACAATATCTGACGATATTTTCCGGCTTGAAGCCACGTTGAATCAGAAATCGACGTGTCTTTCGCGCGTCGAATCCGCCCGCACTCGTCATCGCGCTGGGCATGATCGCACGGATTTCCGCATCTCCAAGCTCAGGATCGAAATACTGCTCCATACGGGTTACGAGTCGCTCTTTATCGATATCGACCACCACGTCATCACGGCTCGTCTTCACGCCTGGGAAAGAAACGGGGAACAACTCCGGCAATAGCGGCCACGAAAGATAGTTGCTTTCGACAGCGCCCGGCTGAAACGGCAGCCCGAGTTCCAGTGCGGGATGCAACCCTTCATACTTTGGCGTGGGAGTGTTGTCAGCCTCGTCGAGAAGTTGCGCGCGTTTCGCCTTGCCCCACAGATCGCGAAAATTCACGGTCTGAGTGCCGTGCGATTTCTCGCGACGCGTCAGCAACGCGATCGCAGTGCCGACCTGGATGCCTTCTCGATTGAACTCGGTTGAGAATATGCTCGGGTCTGATTCGCCCTCGGGAGTCAGCTTCCCGGTTTTATACTTGTCGCCATTGAGGCAGTCGATTGATATCTGGTCAAAGCGGTCGAGATAGCGTTCACGCATGCCGGTGAAGGAAAGCCCGTCGAGCCACGAATAGTTGAAATGAAACATATGATCCCTTTGCCGGTCTTCTCGACGATTTTCCGCTCGGCCATGCGATAGAAGCGCACATACAGATCGTTCAAACCCTGTCCCTGTGGCTGCGGCGCGCGTTTGGCGGTTCGATAGGCCTGCGACAAATCGCGTTCTTCGTCGACCGCGAGCCCGGCAAATCCGTTGTACGGTGGATTTCCCAATATCACGAGGATTGGCTTCGCTTGCTTCACCCGTTCTGCCGCATCGCGCTCCTGCAGAAGCTCAGGGAACGCCAGGAGCATCTGCGGTTTTGATCCGTCAGGCGGTTCCCAACCTGTCAGAGCGTTGGTCAGGTAAACGCCAGCCCGTTCTTTCTTGGTCTCCGAAAAGGGTGCGCCGAGCGACTGGAGGAGCAGGCCGATCTGCAAATGCGTCACTACAAACGGCGCCGGTAAAATCTCGAAGCCGAACACGCGCTCCATCGCGGCACGCTTTATCTCCTGCGCCGTGAGCGCATCGCCGCCCTTCTCGCGAAGAGTTTCGGCGATCCGGTTAAGGACCTCGATCAGATACGAGCCCGTGCCACAGCACGGATCGAGGACATAGACGTTTGGAGCCGCCAAGCCGTCCGGTAGACCAAGCTCTTCGCGGAGCACGTGGTCGACGCGTGCGACCATATAGCGCACAACTTCGCGCGGCGTGTACCAGACGCCAAGCTGCTTTCGGAGTTCCGGGTCGTACGCTTCGAGGAAGGGTTCATAGAAATATTGGACCGCGTGATGCTCCTCGAAGGCGGTGAAAAATGCGGCGCGATCTACACGATTGAGAACGGTTCCCGTCCAGTCCAAGACTTCTGGCAACTCAAGGCCGGCAAGCGAAGCCGGATTGCTGGCCTGGTGAAACAATTCCGCAAGGACAGGAACGCGCAGATAGTAGCCCGCCGTCCGCCAGTCAAAGCGCGCTTTTCGATCCGCCGGCGGATGGTCGCGCGTCCAGAGCACCCACGCGGAAAAAACGCCGTAGAAAAGAGTCTGGACCAGCGTCGAGCGAAAAAAATGCTCGCCCTTCTTGCCTTCGAATTCGATACCGAGCGCCTCTTCCAGCGCGCTTCGGATGGCTGACAGCGCAGGCACCCCACTCTTCTTCTCGACGCGCCTGAGTGCCTCGCGCGCATACGAAGCCATGAACCAAGCCACATCCTTGGGCGCTGCCAGAGATGCAGCGTGAAGCATGACACGCTTGAGAAAATCAACGAATGCCTCACCTTGTTCGGCTGCGAGCGCTCGCGGATGGCTCGCCGCCGTCCAAAAGGCCGCATCATCCGGTGCGAGGCGATAGTGTTCGAGCTTGACTGGCTTCCCCTCGGCATCGGCACCCACCAGCAGGAAGTCACGGAAATTCGTGACGAGAACCTGGCGGTACTCCTTCCAGTATTTCGATACCTGCGCGCCATCGGCCGTTAGAAAGGCGTCGTTGCTGGTCGGCTTCGCCTCGACGACGCCACGTGACGGCTTCGTCCCTGGCAGAGGTTCCTCGGCCGAGGCTTTCTGGAATTGATCGGGCGTGAAAAGACCTACATCGGGGATGCCGGCGCCATGGCTCGGGTTGACTATGCACAGGACCTTGGGCTTCAGAGTTGCGCCAACGGCATCCAATAGCGCAGCGAGCCCCGGATAATAGGAAGTCTCAGGCACAGACGAACCGGAACGGCGGATGTCGCGAAGTTCACGGAGATAGGCTTCTAGTGGGTCGTGCGCCATCTTGAATTTGCCGGCACTTTAGCATCCCCGGTCCGGGACTGGCGACGGAACCGGCTCTTGTAAGTTTGTTCGCCGGATGGTTTGGGAACCGGAGTCTTTTTGCGACCACACGGCCGTTCCGCGACGGTGTGATTCTTGCTCTAAGGTAAAATCATGTTCTAGTATTTTCAGGCCGGCCCATAGTTGGTTGCGCTTTGGGCAGTCATGAGTCTAGGTTTCTCCCTATTGGAACCAGAGGGAATCGGTTTGCACACGGAAAACGGAAAGTCGCTTGAGACGGGCAAAGTCGCCCAGACGCTCTCGGCAAGTTGCTATCGCGTCACTTTCACCGCCGCTCAGCGCCTGGACCTTCCCGAGTATCTCGGCTCGACGTTGCGCGGCGCCTTTGGACGCGTGTTTCGCGCGCTGGCATGTCCGTCGCAAATCGGGGAACCATGCCCGATTCCTTCCCAGTGTCCCTATCATCTAATTTTCGAATCGTCGCCGCCGCCGGATTCCGAGGCATTGCGAACGCACGAAGAAATTCCTCGCCCGTTCGTGATTGCTCCCGAATGGCGGCTCGCGCCGGAGAGCCGCGATGCGCGACTGGTCTACGAACCCGGACAGGAGTTGTCCTTCGGGCTGGTCTTGATCGGGCGCGCTCAGGATTTCTTCCCGCACTTTGTCGTCGCGCTGCGCGAGATGGATCGGATCGGACGCGGACGGCGGGCGATCGAGCTTGCGCGCATCGAAGCGCTTGATTCATGTGACGCCGCAACACGCGTCGTCTATAACGCTCGCGAGAACGTCGTGCGCGGCACTGGCTTGCCCGTGACTTTGGCGGACTGCGCGCGCGCACCGATCCCGCGAAGTGCCGTGACTATCGAATTCGTCACGCAAACGCGACTCAAGCACGACGGATCGTGGATACGCATTCCCGCGTTTCAGATTGTGTTTCGCCGTCTGCTGGGCCGCCTCTCATCGATGGCGCGCTTCCATTGCGGCGGACCGCTCGATGTCGACTTCAAGCGCCTCATCGATCAAGCGCATGCGGTTCACCTCGTCCGCAACGATACGCGATGGATCAGTTGGTCGCGCTATTCGAGCCGCCAGGAGAAAAAGATGCAGTGGGACGGTCTGGTCGGAGCGGCGACCTACGAAGGCGATCTCCGCCCGTTCTGGCCGTATCTCCAATTCGGCCAACACACTCACGTCGGCCACGGCGCCACCTTCGGCCTGGGGAGGTATACGGTCCACGGAGATCTCTGACGAAAATTACACGGCGTCCTTCGAGGCGCTAACAGGTCATCCGCCCTACGACTACCAGCAGCGGGTTGCCGGACTGCTCTTCGAAGGCCGCAACCTTGTCGTTCGCGCACCGACTGGTGCCGGAAAAACGTGGGCCGTTCTTGCACCGTTTTTCTGCGACATGTGGCGCGCTCGGCCTGCTCGCTTGATATACGCGCTCCCGCTTCGCACCCTCGCCAACGGTATTTACCGCGAGGCCTGCGGAGCCGCCGCGACGCTCGGCAAGCCCCTCGAACCGACTATCGAACGAGGACGCGAAGTAATTTCTTCCTACGTCACTCTGCAGACCGGCGAGCAACCTGACGATCCTTTCTTCAATCGCGGACGCATCATTGTCACGACCTACGATCAGGTTCTGAGCGGATTGCTCTGCGGGCCGTATGGACTTTCCGATCGATTGCACAATGTGAACGCCGCCGCGATCGCCGGTGCCCTGGTCGTCTTCGATGAATTCCATCTCATGCCCGCATCGAGGGCTTTCCTCACCGCGGTGGCTGGCCTGCGTCTTTTCCGCGATCTCTGCCAATCCGTATGGATGACCGCGACCGCAACCGTGCCGCTAGTCGAGTTGCTGCGTTCCACCCTCGACGCGGTCTGCGTTCCCGACGACAACGCCGCGATGCGCGCGATGCTGGATTCACTGCCGAGCGTTACATCCGTCCGGCGGTCGCTGGTTGCGGAAACAACGACGCTCACAGCGGATGCCGTTCTGAATCACCACCAGCACCGCTCAATCGCAATCGTCAATACCGTCGGCCGCGCCCAAAGTTTGTTCGAAGAACTCCGTACGAAGCTCGTCAGTCGGACCGACGTCCAACTCATCATGTTGCACTCCCGATTCTTCAAGGAGGACCGGCATCGTCTCGAAGAACAGCTTCAGCAGCTTTTCGGCAAAGCAACCTCCGCATCCGCGATTCTCGTCGCGACTCAGGTGGTTGAAGCGGGAATCGATATCTCGTGCGAGCATCTGCACACCGAACTTTCCCCGATGAACTCGCTGGCTCAGCGCGCCGGCCGTTGCGCCCGTTTCGCCGACGAGTCGGGAACCGTCCATGTTTACCCGCTCCCCGATATCCCGCTCGCATGGCTTCCGTATGGCGACCTTAGCCGCGAGCACTTCAGCCTCAGTGCAACTCGAGAGCTGCTGGGCCAGCGCCATGAACCTGATCTGGATCCCGCCGTGATCGCTCGATGGGTTGAACAGGTCCACGGATCTGTGGACCAACAGGCCACGGCCGAGGGTACTCGCCCACGCCTCAAGGAAGTGAAAGAGAGCATTTACCGAAATACTATTCAGCGCGAGCCCTCTGGTATTGCTCATCTCATCCGCGGCGACGACAGCGAGTCCATTCGTGTGCTGATAGCGGATGAAAACTCACTGCCTGCGTCACCCGGTCAAGTAGAGTCGATCTCACTATCCCGCTGGTCACTCGCAACTCACTTGCAAGACCGCGCGAGTCTCGGCTGGTACTGGAGTCCTGACGCAGAACCGCCTTGGCAGCCGCTCGCAAATCGCGCTCACTTCGCGGCGACTTACGCCGTATGCCTTCCTCCCGATTTTGCAGGCTATAGTGTTGAGCTTGGCTTGCGTCTCGGACAACCCGGCATGCCAAGCCCCTTGCGAACGGAACCTCCGCGCCCAGGCTATCCGCCACTACGGGAGGAACTCTGGGTGAATCATGCGCTGATGGTAGCCGCTGAGGCCGAAGCTCGACTTGGCCGCGACGGCTCTCCCAGCGGTGCCCTTGTGGCGGGCTTTAAGCAGCGCTATGCGCTCGATGCGGATCAAATGACAGCGTTAACTCGTAGTTGCGGGTTGCTACATGATTTGGGTAAACTTCAGCATCGATGGCAACAATGGGCTGAGCGCTACCAGCAACAGAAAGTTAACTCATACGCGATGCCCGCCCCCCTCGCTCACACCGATTTCGATTACGACAGCGCTGCCGATCGACAGCGCTCGCGCGCGGTCGGGGTAACGCGTCCCCCGCATGCCGCCGCGAGCGCCTTTTACGGGATCATGGCGCTGAATCGCGTGCTCGACGACATTCCGGCAATTTGTCGATCCCAAGCCGCATCAGCATGCGCCGCCGCGATTCTGGCGCATCACGGTTCCTTCGTCCCCAAGACCCCAGGTCTCGACCTCGGCATCCTCCCGCTCATCGATGACTGGTCGAATGATTTGTCCCAACTCTATACCAGCGCAGTGGACCCCGTTACTTTTCAAAGCTTGGCCGCTTACTCCGACAAACGCGGACTTCTGCAACAATTCGTGAATCAGACGACCAGTTTGGACGCGCTCGAACGATGGTGGCCGCTCGTCGCCTATCTGATGCGCACTCTGCGACTAGCCGATCAGCGCGCTACTTCGGAGTGGTCCTGCCGTGAGTGACCGCCATAGAACCTTCGTCATCCCGCGGACGACCGGCACTCACGGCGATATCTTCGCCGCCGTTGGCCTCGCCGATCTGCTCTCGGGAGCATCTGATTCTCCGGTTTCCATCCGTGAGAATCCCGCGGGATTCGAAATTGACGCGACTCTGGTCGGTCCCATTCCTCAAAAGCCGGGTTATCCGTTCCTGAAGCCTAACGAGAAAATGAATGTTCCTTCCGGGATCATGGATTTCGTTGATTACAAGGCCGAGAAAGCCAAGTCCGATAGGCGTAAGAAACTGACGCAAGGGAAATCAAAAAAATCCCTCGGTCCCGAAATTGAGGAACTGCTCAGGCAAGACGCGCCTCGCCCTGACTGGCGTCTGCTGCAGGTACTCAACTCTCTTGGGGCCTGGAAGACCAGCAACCGTGTGTTCGCTGATATCGTGAAAATAACCCCCGCCGAGTTTTCTCAAGCGGTCTCAGCAGCGCTTGATTCCATCGCGTCATTCGCGCCTTCCGGCCTCGCTTGGCTCGCCAGCTCAGTGCAGCTCTTCTCGCCCAATTCCGCCAAGGGCTATTCGCGCCTCAAGCCCGACAGCACTGGTCGCAACGACAAGACCAAAGAGGATTGGACTGATCCTTTCATCGAATGGCTCCGGTATCGTGGCTACTTTGCCGTCGCGTGCCCGTTCTTCGACGGGTCGAAAGCCGAAAACGTTCGTCTCTTGTGTCCCGTACCGGCCAATGTTTCAGTCAACGCTTTGAGGGAAATATGTGACGAACTGCGTCAGGCAGGAGTCTTCGGTCGATCGCCAAAGGCGCCCAAACTCGATAGCTTAGCTACTCTGAAACTCGCGGAAATCCTGATTCGTCGGTCCGAAGAATTTCATGACGCGGACGCGGCAGCTATCATCGGCATCTCAATCCTCGGCGGAAGCCCCGCCAAGATCATCTCCGGAATCGCAGTCACGCACTATCAGTCCTTGGGGAATTCCAAGGCCGTCTCTTCGATGTCGACCCTCGCGCTTCCTGGCTGGTTCGTCCTCAACGATGCTGCCGATGCGCTCGCCTTTCTCTCCATCCTCGACGAACATCAGCGCGTCGTCCGTTCATTACAGGACGATCATTCCGATGAGATTGGACTGCTTATCCTGTACCGCCGCTTTCTCGAACTCCGCGGCGAACACTCGATTCTCACCCTTATCGACTTTATGTCCCGGTACGGCGCGCTGGTCCTCAGAGCCCGCGAACAGAAACGATGGATAGCTCAATTCTCCACAGAGAATTTCGAGAGGTTGCTCATGCAAAACGCTGCAAAACTAGCTCCGCTCTTGAACGACCCCGGTTTTCAGGCGGTAGCTGCCGCAATCCGCAATGCAACGATTAACGCACAACTCGCCAAGGCTTTTGCGCAGCGCGACAAAAGGCCTGCGCAGTACCGCGATATTCGCTACGACTTGCTAGCCGAATTGCGTCGCAAAAGCAGTCTGCCCGGCGACGTGTCTCTAATTCAGGCTCTTTCCGAGTTCGTACAACTGTACAATTACGAGAACGCGCGACAGCACGAGATCTTGGCCGGAGGAAAAAGCAGCTGGCGTCCGCCGCGCAACATCACCACCGACGAATTCTCGTCCCTTGTCGCTCTGATCGAAACGCATCATGCCGCGACGGTCGGTCCAATGCTTTGCGCTTACGGCACTTGCCGGATTCCGAAGGATCCCGAGCTAGCCGGCGTGAATGAATCGGAAACGACCGCAAGCGAACAAGATTAAAGGAGATCCCAGTGGCTCTAGTGACATCACTCTCGATCTGCGCACGCATTACGCTCGATGCGCATAATCTCAACAGCGAAGGTACCGAAGGCAACCAGCAACAAACCCGCATGGTCCACATCATCGATCAACTGGGCCAGCGCGCGATTGTCAACGCCATCAGCGGCGACATGTTCAAACACATTATCGTCGGCCATCTCGTGCCGTTGCTCGAGGAAGCCGAGCAGCCCCTTTCTGAGCCCGCGCGCCGACTCGATCCCGACCGCATCACCGCCGACGAGGCATTCATAAAGAAGGCCAAACAGCACAAAGGCCTTAATTCGGAGCTGCTGACGGAAATACTCCGCGATTGTAGCTTGACTGACCTGGCGGGCGCACTTTTTGTTGACGCAGCGCTCCCGCGAAAATCCGTCATAGAGTTCGGATGGGTTGTTGGACTGCCCTCCACTACTGACGGCAGGCAGATCACTACCACTGAGCAATATTTTCATGTCAAATACGCCGCCGACCGAGGCAAAGCCGCTGGCGGCGAAACCACCGTGGGCTCGCAGCCTATCTTTCACCGTCCCGCCTCCTCCGGTATCTACGCCTTCATTTGCAACCTCGACCTGTACCGCATCGGACTCAACGACATCACTCGCAAATATGTCGTCGACCCGCAGTCACGTAACAAACGGGCTGCCGCCCTTATCCAGGCGTTGGCCGCCACTTTACTCAAACCCGCGGGCGCCCAACGCAACACGCAAAATCCGCACATCGTCAATTGCGAAGGGGTCGTCGCCACCTCCGCGACCTCGTTGCCGGCACCGACAGTAAGTCCGTTGCATGATAATTACCGGGATCAAATGGAAAAGGCGGCTGAGGTGCTGAACGGTATCAAGTCCGGAGGAGTAAATGTCGCGCGATTCGAAACCCTTGCCGACGGAGTGGGTCTTCTCGCCGATCTGTCCAAGGGCATCGAACTTCCGAACTAAAGCCATGGCCGCCAAAGCAAAACCCACGAAATCTACCGATGAGACATCCCGTGCGCATCGCATCGCCGAACTACAGCGCCCTGACCCTATTGCGGGCGTCGCCGGTCCGGGCCGATGGCTCGTTGCGGAGTTCGAACCCACGTCGCTCTTTTCGCTCAAAATCAGTCTCGCCACCAGCTCAGTCGGGCGCACGCTCGTCATTCCGACTCCCTATGCCATCAAGATGGCTCTCGTCGATGCCGCCTTTCGGGCGGGTCTGCCGGAGTCCGATTGTGGTGCGCTGCTCCGTGACCTCGTCCGCGTTGAGGTTCGGATCGCACCGACTCCCGCGGCGGTTGTGACTCACACCTTCGTGAAGGTTCGCCAGGAGTCGCGCGATCCCAAGTCGCGCAGCCCCTACAGTTCAACGATTGCCTATCGCGAGCTCGCCTATCTGCATGGATTGACTAGTTGGGCTTTAGACCTCGCCGTAGGCGGCGACGCCCTGGCTTCCACCTTGACTGAACTCTTGCCGCTTATCTCCTACATCGGCAAGCGCGGCTCTTTCGTCCGCTTCATGCGCGTCTATCGAACTGTCGAACTCGGTTCGGAATTCACCCAGCCGATTGTCCGGCAAGGCTCGTGGAGTCCTCCAGCGCGCGCTCACATCGTTCTTCTCGATGACTTCGGTCCCGATGCTGATCTCGAAACGCTGAGTTCCTATACCCAAAAGCGTCCAAAGAGGGATCAACACCGTCGATTCGTGGACACCATTGTGCCGATCGGAATAGTCAATACGGGACCCGGGTTTACGGAGTACAGTCGCGAATAAACTTGTAGGTTTGTCGATTCGGGGGACGCAATGGAGACTCAATGGACAGCGTAATCGTCTCGGACTACGGCGTGATGCTCGCCAAAAAGGGCGATCGTCTCGTCGTGCGCGGACCCAAACCCCGCCTCGAATTGATCGAAGGTGGTCCGCAGCTCTTCCTTCCTCTTGGCACCGCTAATCGTCGCCCTACTCTCACGGTCGTCACTTCCACCGGTGAAAAGCATCCGGCTGAACCGCTGCGTCATCTCGGCGCCAATGGCGCCGCCCCGCGACCGCCTAAAGCGTCCGCGGATCAAATCGAGCTGCCGCTTTTTCGCGTCGGCCATATCGTGATCGCGTCCAGCGGCGTCTCGATCTCGACGGACTTGATCGAGGCCTGTTGCGAGCGTGGCATCCGTCTCTCTTTTCTCACTCGCGGCGGCAAACCCTTCGCGATGCTCTCCTCCCCGATGCTCACCGCCACCGTACTCACGCGCCGCGAGCAACTCGCCGCTTACGGCGATGAGCGCGGCGTCGCATTCGCCAAGGCGGTTATCCGCGGCAAGCTCGGCAATCAGGCCGCCCTACTGCGTTACTTCGGCAAGTATCTGAAGGCCGCCGATCCCGCGGCGTTTGCGCAATTGTCGGCGATCGCGACGCGACTGACTAAAGGGCGTGACAACGTCGCCCAGGTCGCCGCCGCCAAGATCGACGAGGCGCGCGAGGCCTTGCTCGCGATCGAGGGCTCGTCGGGTCGGAATTACTGGAGCGGCGTCCGTCTCCTGCTCCCTAAGGAAGTCGCGTTCGACTCGCGCGAGCATCGCGGCGCGACCGACCCCGTCAACTCCGCGCTCAACTACGGCTATGGGATGCTCTACGCGCAGGTGTGGGGCGCGATCATGAACGCCGGACTGGAACCGTTCGCCGGCTTTCTGCACGTCGACCGCCCCGGCAAGCCTTCGCTCGTCCTCGATATGGTCGAGGAGTTCCGTCAGCCCATCGTCGATCGCGCGGTAATCGCCGCATTCGGCAAAGGCACCGCCATCGAAACTCAGGGCGGGATGCTCACCGATTCCAGCCGGCGCAACCTCGCTCAACTCGTGCTGGAGCGCCTGGAAAGTGAGGTCAACTTCCGCAGCCAGCGTCACAAGCTCAAGTCGGTGGTGCAGATCCAGGCACGCAATCTAGCGTCGGCGCTGCGCGGCGACGCGCCCTACAAAGCCTATTCTTTCAAGTGGTGATCGCTCGCCAAAACCTCAGACTAGGATTTCGAACTCGCGCCACTTCTCTTTAATCGCTGGTCCCAATAGGGCTTGACAGATCTCCAACGACCAACGGAAACACCGCTCCGATTGCTGCTGCGTCACCCTTATATAGCCGTGTTCGAGGTACGTGCGGTTGCGCACGTTCTGAAGCCCAAGCACTGAGCCCTCAATTTGAGTTGGATCCAACTGGGCGGCGGATTGAAGAAAGTCCAGTCCCGCTCTGAACGCCAGATCTTTCCTCCGCAAATGACAGGAATACTGTAAGCGAGTGACCAAAGACATCTCCCTGGGCGCCGGGCGGAAAGCGCAGAATGGGTTCAGAGGAATGAATCCATGGGAAGCATGGGATCGACGAGCTCGGCGCGGGCGCGGGAGATGCGCCGGG
>JBKQPD010000157.1:0-67861 GCA_052145175.1 Binataceae bacterium (SeqCode)
CTGTTGCCGATTCGGTTCCCGCAGCCGCACGTCCTCGTCCATCACTCCACCTCCGCCGCACCCCTCCATTCATCCACCCCACGCGTTGCAAAGCGATCCCCGCAATGACAAAAATTCACAAACTCTGAGCGGAGCCATCGACAAGCGGGGAGTCCGCGAGCCGCGAATAGAAACGACGCAAAGCGAAGAATCCCGGATGCGAATGTAAGCATGGAACTCCTTCGACAGATCGATCTCACCGACCTTGTGCGGCGCGCGCTTGCGGAGGACCTGGGGCAGGGCGATATCACCACCGCCGCGACCGTCCCTGCTGGACGCCGCGGGCACGCGCGGATTACCGTCAAGGAGCCCGGCGGGATCATCTTCTGCGGCGGCCTGATTATCGAGCAGGTCTTTGCGCAGGCCGACGCCGAGCCGGTAATCAACTCGCTCGCCGCCGAGGGCGCGCGGCTCCATCAGGGGGTGGTCGCGGCCAGTATCGACGGCAGCCTGGCGGGTCTGCTGCGCGGCGAGCGCACGGCGCTCAACTTGGCGCAGTTGATGTCCGGTATCGCGACGATCACCCATCGCTATGTCGAAGCGGTCAAGGGCACGCGCGCGAAGATTATTGACACCCGCAAGACCCATCCCGGCCTGCGCGCGATCGAGAAATACGCGGTGCGATGTGGCGGCGGGGCGAACCATCGGTTTGGCCTCGATAGCGGCGTACTGATCAAGGAAAACCATATCGCGGCGGCGGGCGGTATCCGGCAAGCGCTCGAAGGCGCCCGGCAGCTCGCGCCGCACACCTTCCGTATCCAGATCGAATGCGAAACGATGGCGCAGGTCGAAGAGGCGGTCCGCTACGGCGCCGGCGCGATCCTGCTCGACAACATGACGGTCGAGGATCTGCGGCAGGCGCGCGCGATGGTCGGGGAGCAGATGGTCCTCGAAGCGTCGGGCGGCGTGACTCTTGAGACCGTGCGCGCGATCGCGGAGAGCGGGGTCGATCTGATCTCGGTCGGCGCGCTGACCCATTCGGCCCGAGCCGTGGACTTGAGTATGCGAATCGAGACGATGTAAGAATTATTGAAGTTCAGCAATTCTAAGCGAGGTGAATCGATGGATACGGCGACGTTCCATAAACAGATTAACCAAGTCGTTTCCGAATACCGCTTGAACCAGCATCCGTACGTTGACCTTATCGCGAGCGGCAAAGCGACCAGCGAGCAGCTCAAGGGCTACCCGATCCAGCATTACGAGATGACCGTGCGCGACTCGGCGCCGCTATCGGCCGAGATGTACCTGCGTTTGCGCGCGCTCGACGAGGAGGTCGGGCAGAGCGCCGCCAAGGGGTTCGCCGAGGAGGCGCTCGGCCTTTACAGCCATTCGGCGAGTCATACCGAGCTCCTGTTCGAGTTATGGGAAGGCGGACTGGGCCTGCCGCGCAAGCAGCTCACTCAGTCGATCGGCTCGCGGGACGCGATGGCCTTCAACGCCTGCATCTATCGCCTCATGCGTTTGAAGCCGCAGTTTATCGGCGCGATCGGCCTGATGGAGGAGATCGAAGTCGAGGCCTACAAGAAGCTGATGGAAGGGTACGAGCGGAATTACGGCTTCAAGCCCGAGCATCTACGCTTCTTCTCCGTCCATTACGAGGCCGACAAGGAGCACGGTGAAGCGGGGCACGCGATCATCGATCGTTTCGTGACCGGGACCGGCCGCGAAGAGGAATTCCTCGCCGAGGCGCGCTGTCTGGCGCATTTCTTCTGGAAGGGCTTCGACTCGATGATGCAAGTCTGATCGCCGGTGGAACTCCGGTTCACGATGAACGATTGAGGTCCGATGTCGCGTAATCCGTACGCAGGGGTTGAACACGGCGCGCCCGGCACGATTGGCTGGCGGATTCACTATTTCGACGAGGTCGGCTCGACCCAGAAGGTCGCCGCGGAGATGGTCGAGGCGGGCGCCGCGCCGGGGACGGTGGTGATCGCCGAGCAGCAGACGGCGGGGCGTGGACGGCTGGGCCGCTCGTGGCACTCGCCGCCGGGCTTGAACCTTTACGCGACCTTTATCCTGCGGCCCCGGATGCCGATCACGGAGGTGCCCCGCCTGAGCCTCGTGGCGGGGGTGGCGGTGGCCGACACTCTCGCGACCGTGGCGCCCGGCATGGTCGCGCTCAAGTGGCCGAACGACGTCTGGCTCAAGGGGCGCAAGGCGGGCGGGATAATCGCCGAGGCGATCGCGGATAGCGCGCAGAATCTGGTCTGTGTCCTGCTCGGAATCGGGCTCAACCTCAATCTCGCCATCTACGATATCCCGGAAGAGCTGCGCGACAAGGCGACCTCGGTACGGATCGCGACGGGGCACCGCTGCGATCGGATCGCGATCGCCGCAACGCTTTTTAATCGATTAAACTCCCGCTATATGGAGGCAGAGGCGCAGGGCTTTGCCGCGATGCGCCCGGACTATGAGAGGTACTTCGCGTTGACCGGAAAAAACGTCACGGTGAGTGACGGGACCACCCAGGTCAGCGGTTGCGTTACCGGAGTTGACGCCGAAGGTGCTCTGATGCTGGAGACGAACCAGGGCGCACAGAGGATTCTGGCCGGCGAAGTGAGCGTCGCCGGCGCCTATGACTAGGAGATAGAGAGCGTGGTCGAAGCCGGCAGCCACCCCGAGTGGCTGCCGCGAAGAGACCTTGCGCAAAGCTTGATTATGTAAACGTTACAGCGAGGTGACAGATATGCCAGTGGAGGAAGTCGGACGGCTCAGAACCATCGCGATTGTCGGCCAGGGCGGCACGGGCAAGACCCAGTTGGCCGAAGCGATACTCTTCACCGCCGGGGCGACCAACCGCCTCGGTCATCCTGACGATGGTACGGCGCTGATGGATACGGAGCCCGAGGAGCTCAGCCGGCATATTTCGATCAGCTCGTCATTCCATCATCTCAACTGGAAAAAGACCGAAGTAATCCTCGCCAACACCCCCGGTTACACCGCTTTTCTCGCCGACAGCCTGGCGACCATGGATGTGGTCGACGGCGTGGTTTTTGTGGCCTCGGCGGGCGGCGACCTGAAGGTCGAATCGCAAAAGATCTTCGATCAGATCAACAAGCTGAATCTGCCCCATATCGCCTTTGTTTCGCGGCTCGATCGCGAGCGGATGAGCTTTGCCAAGGCGATGACGGATCTCGAAAAGGCGCTGGCGGCCAAACCGATCGCGCTGACCCTGCCGATCGGCGATGAACTCGCGTTCAACGGCGTGATCGACGTGCTCGCGATGAAGGCCCTCGTTCATAGCGACGCTTCGGGCAAGGCGAAAGAAGTCGATCTGAGCGGTGAACTCAAGACTCGCGCGGACGAAGCGCGCGCCAAGCTGTGCGAGGCGGTAGCGGAGACCGACGACGCCTTGCTCGAAAAATACCTCGAGCAGGGGGATCTTGACGAAAGCGATCTGCGGCCGGCGCTGCGCGCCGCCGTGGTCGCCGGCAAGCTGACGCCGGTATTCTGTGGCTCCGGCGCCAAGGATATCGGCGTCGGCCCGCTGCTCGACGCGATCACGACCTTGATGCCCGCACCCAACGAACGGCCGGCGATCAAGGGTCAAACCGCCGGCAACGGGATTGTCGAGCGCCCGTCCGATCCGGCCGCGCCCTTCTCGGCGTTCGTTTTCAAGACCGTGATCGATCCCTTCGCCGGCAAGCTTTCGATCTTCCGGGTGGTTTCCGGCACCGCGCATAGCGACGCGACGGTGCTCAATTCCACCCATTCGGCGAAGGAACGCCTGGGGCAACTGCTGCGCCTGGAGGGCAAGAAGCAGACCCCGCTGGCGGTCGCCTTACCTGGCGAGATCGTCGCCGTCGCCAAGCTCAAGGAGACCACTACTGGCGATACGCTCTGTGACGAGAAGGCAGTGATTACCTTTCCCGTCGCCGAGAAGCCCCATCCGGTCATCTCGTTCGCGATCCGGCCCAAAACCCGGGGTGACGAAGAAAAGGCGTCACAGGCACTGGCGCGCTTGATCGAAGAGGATCCGGCGCTGGAGACCCATCGCGACCCGCAAACCCATCAGATCATACTGTCGGGGACGGGCCAGATGCATATCGAGGTCACGGTCGAAAAGTTAAAGCGGAAGTTTAACGTCGATGTCGAGTTGACCGCGCCCAAGGTTCCCTACAAGGAGACCATCAAGGGGCGCGCCGAGGCGCAGGGCAAATACAAGCGGCAGTCCGGCGGGCGCGGTCAGTACGGCGATTGCTGGCTCCGGATCGAACCGCTGCCGCGGGGCGGTGGGTTCGAGTTCGTCGATCAGATCGTAGGCGGCTCGATTCCCCGGAATTTCATCCCGTCGGTCGAGAAGGGCGTGCGTAACACCCTGGTCGAGGGCTTCGTCGCGGGCAACCCGATGGTCGACGTCAAAGTCACCGTCTTTGACGGCAGTTACCACGACGTCGATTCGTCGGATATGGCGTTTCAAATCGCGGCCTCGATGGGCTTCAAGAACGCGCTCGAAAAGGCTAAGCCGATTTTGCTCGAACCGATTATGGCGCTTGACGTCACTTGTCCGGACGAGTGCATGGGCGACGTGATCGGCGACCTGAACTCGCGCCGCGGCCGCGTGCTCGGGATGGACTCGAAGGGCGGGGGCCAGGTGATCAAGGCGCTCGTGCCGATGTCTGAAATTCTCAAATACGCCCCCGATTTACGCTCGATCACCTCGGGTCGCGGCGGTTTTGACGCACATTTCTCGCACTACGACGAAGTTCCGGCGCCGATCGCCGAAAAGGTTATCAAGGAGGCCCGCGAGGCCAAGGAGGCGAACGGGCAACACGCGCACGCCGCGACGCATTAACACGCTAGCGGAGTGAGGCTCTGCGAACGGAGCGAGCACAGGGGGCGGCGGAGTCCGCGACGCGCGGCCGAATAAGAGTCTGCGAGGCGTTATGAACAGGTAACGGCGGTAATCGCCCGGGGCGGCCTGGATTGCTAGAGTGGGGCCTGATGCAGCGATGGCCCCGCTCGGTAAATCCTTAATCGCGATCGGCGCTCTGATCGCGATGGTCGGCTTGGTGCTGTGGGCCGGGGCGGGAGTCCCGTGGCTTAATCGCTTGGGCCGGCTGCCTGGTGATATCTACGTTCGACGCGGCAACTTCAGCTTCTACTTCCCCTTGACCAGCGCAATCATCGTGAGCGTCGTACTCTCCCTGTTGCTGGCCTGGCTGAGACGTTAGCGATGGCGGAAACAATCGACGATCAGTTGAGAAGCGTCGAGATGAAGCGGCGGCGGCGCGAGCTGATCGCGGTCGCGATCGCGAGCGTCACGCTCATCGCCTTCGTCCTGGCGCAGACCACGCTGCCGCCCCTCAGTTCGCACACTTCGCTCGTGTCGAACCTCGTCGTTATCCTGCTGTTCGACCTGAGCTTCATCCTGCTGGGCCTGATGCTCATTCTGGTCGGGCGCAATCTCGCCAAGGCGTTCTTCGAGCATCGGCGCGGCCTGATCGGGTCGAAACTGCAGGCCCGGCTGGTCTTCGGTTTCAGCGCCGTCGCGCTGGTCCCCAGTGTCTTTCTGCTCTACGTCTCGGGCACCTTTCTGCGCGCCGATATCGACGCCTGGTTCAACCCGGAATACGAGCGCGTGCTGGACGATTCGCTGGAAATCGCGAAGGTCTACTATCTGAATTCGGCCAACAATGCGGCGCATTTCGCGCGTGTCCTGGCTGGGCTGGTGGCGCAAAAGGATCTGCTGGGTCCGGACAAGCGCGACGAATTACGCAAATTTATCGAAAAGTCGCAGCAAGAGGACAATCTTGGCACGGTCGAGATTTTTTCCGCCAATCATAAGCTGATTATGCTCGTGCTGAGCCCGCGGACGCCGACCGGTATCGGCGTCTCACCCGACTCCGAGATGGTTGCAATGACCCTCAAAGGCCACGGCGAGACCAAGACCGATCGCTTCGGCAAATCGGACGTGATTCGCGGCAGCTCGCCGATCTACCTCTCGCGCGATTCCGACCAGGTCGCCGGCGCGATCGTCGTCGACTACTACCTGCCGCGCAGCCTGGCGGATCGCGCCGCCGGTATCTCGCGCAGCGCGCAGGAGTACTTCCAATTGCGTATCCTCCGGCAGCCGATCATGCACAGCTATATTCTGGCGCTGGTGCTGATTGGACTCGCCGTGGTGCTGCTGGCGAGCTGGTTCGGGATGTATATCGCACGCGGCATCACCACGCCGATCAAGTTGCTTGCGCAGGGGACGCAGAGTATCGCGGCCGGCGACCTGAACGTGAAGATTCCGATGGTCGGTGACGACGAAATCGGCCGCCTGATCGGGTCATTCAATGCGATGACCGCCGACCTGCGCGCGTCGCGCGCCGAGATCGAGCAACGCCGCCGCTATACCGAAACCCTGCTGCGTAATGTTTCCGCCGGCGTGGTCGGGCTCGACGCCGCGCAACGTATCACCGCGATCAATCCGTGCGCCGAGCGGATGCTGGCGTTGCGGGCCAACGAGGTGCTCGGCTACCCGTATAATCGTTGCTTCCGGCCGGCCCTGGCGCATCTTTTGGAAGAGCATCTCGAAGACGGCCAGGGGCGACGCGAGACCCGCTTTCCGCTCAAGCTCGAGGTCGGGGGCGCCGAAACCGACCTGATGGTCACGGCTACGCCGCTTGGCTCGGAGAGCGAGCACGAAAGCCATGGGAACCTTGGGTGGGTGCTGTTCTTCGAGGACGTCAGCCAGTTGGCCAAGGTTGAGCGGATGGAGGCGTGGCGCGAAGTCGCGCGCCGGATCGCGCACGAGATCAAAAACCCGCTGACCCCGATCCAGCTCTCCGCCGAACGGTTGCGCCGCCAACTGGCGCCCCGTGCGGACGGCGACGCCCGCCTGCTCGACGAGTGCACCCGCACAATCATTGGCGAAGTGGAGGATCTGAAGCGGCTCGTCAACGAGTTCTCAGCCTTCGCCCGGATGCCGCAATTGAACCCGGTCCCGGGCGATCTCAATCCGCTCGCGGAGGAGGCGCTCAACAACTTCCGCGGCGCGTTTCCGGCGGTCGCTTTCAGCCTGACGCTGGCGCCCGGCCTGCCGACCGTCGCGATTGATCGCGAGGCGCTCAAGCGCGCGATGGTCAATTTGCTCGATAATGCGGTGGCCGCCGCGACCAGTATCGAGCACAACGGCGAGGGTCCCGCGGTCAGTCTCGCGACCCAACTGGATGCCGCCAGCGGTATCGTGAAGCTGGAAGTGGCCGATAATGGCCCCGGGATTGACGCACGGCTGCGCACCCGAATTTTCGAGCCGTATTTCTCGACCAAGAAGGGCGGTACGGGCCTCGGTCTCGCGATCGTCGCGGCGATCGTAACCGACCATCATGGGTTCGTCCGCGTGCATGATCGCTGGCCTCACGGTAGTAGATTTGTGCTCGAATTTCCGATAAAAAACGAGCTTATACCGCAAGTTTCCGCCTGATTACGGTGGTTGGCGCCGCCAGATTCACAGGTGTAACTAAAAGGCATATTGAGCCAGGAAGGCTTGGAGGCGACAGCGATAGTGAACGAGACCGTTTTGGTGGTGGACGATGAGGAGCGGATTCGGTCGTCAATTCGCGGCATCCTGAGCGACGAAGGCTACCGGGTACTCGATACTGGCGACGCTCCACGCGCGATGGAGATTATCGCGCAGGAGAACCCGGCGCTGGTGTTGCTCGACGTCTGGATGCCGGGCCTCGACGGTATCGAGCTGTTGCGTCAAATCAAACACGACAGTCCGCGCACGCCGGTGATCATGATCTCCGGTCACGCGAATATCCAGAACGCGGTCGCCGCCACCCGGCTAGGCGCCGCCGATTTCCTCGAAAAACCTTTCTCGGTCAGCGGTCTGCTGGCGGCACTCGACCGCGTACTGGCGGGCGAGAGCGGTGGCACCGGAGCACCGGCCAGAGCGCTGAACGGCGCCGGGAACGGTGCGTCGCGCAAGGCGCCCAGCACGATCAGCCGTGTTCAGCGCACGGTTGCCCAATCGCTCGTAATCGGTGGGCAAGGGCTGCACTCAGGGCTCAAGAGCGGCGTCATCCTCCATCCCGCGCCGCCCGGGAGCGGAATCGTCTTCTCCTCGCTGGCCGATCACTCCGCGATCGGGGCGCGCCTCGAAAACGTCACCGAGACCGGCTACAACACCACGTTGAGCGGCGGTGGCCATTCGATTCGCACCGTCGAGCATCTGATGTCGGCGTTCCACGGCCTCGGGATCACCAACGTGCTGGTGAAAACCGATGATGAAGTGCCGGCGTTGGACGGTTCGGCCCTCGAGTTCTGCCGCCATCTACGCGAGGCCGGAATCAAGGATCAATTCGCGCGCATCGAGCCGATCAGCGTAACCCGCACGCTCCATGCCGGCGCCCGCGGCGAGGCTATCCGGATCGAGCCAGCGGACCGGCTGATCATCGAATACACGCTCGACTACCCCGCCCCGATCGGCGTTCAGCACTTTCACTTTGAACTGGACTCGCCTGAGAGTTATGAACGCGAGGTCGCCCCGGCGCGGACCTTCGGCTTCGTCAGCGAATTCCATAAGCTGGCCGCGATGGGCCTGGCGCGCGGCGGCCGGCTCGACAATCTGATTCTGGTCGACGACGAAAAAGTGGTGAATACGTCGTTGCGCTTTCCCGACGAGTTCGCGCGCCACAAGGTCCTCGACCTGATGGGTGATCTCTATCTCTTGGGACGCCCGCTGGTCGGTCATATCACCGCGTCGAAAACCGGGCACTCGGACAATCTGGCGTTGCTGCGGACCATCGCGGCAACTTTATAGGCGAGCCTTCCGCGTCATGGAACTCAAGGGGCGCGTCGCGCTCGTCACGGGTGCCGGCAAGCGGGTAGGGCGCGCGATCGCGATGGCGCTGGCCGAACGCGGCACGACGATCGCGATTCATTACCGCAGCTCGCGGACCGAAGCCGAGGAAGGCGTTGCGCGAATAACCGCGCAGGGCGGTCGCGCCCAAACCTTCGCCGCCGATCTCGAGAACGTCGCGGCAATCGAACAGATGGTCGCCCAGGTGCTCGCGGCTTTCGGGCGAATCGACGTTCTGGTAAATTGCGCGTCGGTTTTTTATCGCAAGCCGCTCGAGGAGCTGACCGAGCATGACTGGGACGTCAACCTCGACACCAATCTGAAGGCGCCGTTCTTTCTCGCGAAGTTCGCCGGGGCCGCGATGCGCCGTCAGGGCGCGGGTAAGATCGTCAATATCGGTGACTGGGCGGGTATCCGGCCGTACAACAATTATTTGCCGTATACCGTTTCAAAGGCCGGGCTCATCGGACTCACCCGGGCGCTGGCCAAGGCGCTGGCGCCCCAGGTACAGGTCAACTGTGTCGCACTGGGTCCCGTGATGCCGCCGGAGGATTACGACGCAGCCGAGATCGAGCGTCTCAAGCAGGCGACTTTGACCAAGACCCTCGGGTCGCCGGAGGAGGTCGCGCGCGCGGTGCTGTACCTCTGCGAGGGTACGGACTTCGCGACCGGCTCGACCCTGATGCTGGACGGCGGCCGACTGCTTAACTGAGTGACCGCGTGATGCGTATGGCGTCCCATCCAGAAGCCGCGGACCGCGACTACGCGATCAAGGCCGATCCGGACCTGATCGCAATCCTGGCGAGTGGCGGGCTCGACAGCTCGGTGATGCTGGGCTGGGTCGCGCGCACCGGACGCCGGGTTTTTCCCGTCTATATTCGCGCTGGACTCACCTGGGAAAAGGATGAACTGCGCACGCTGAAGCGCTTTGTCCGCGCGCTCGGGATGGACAATGTGGAACCGGTGACCGCGCTTGAATTGCCGATGGGCGATTTGGCCGGCGATCACTGGAGCATGACCGGGCGCAACGTGCCGGGCTATCGCGCCGCGCTTTCCTCCAACTACATCCTCGGGCGCAACCTGACTCTGCTCAGCAAGGCCGCCGTCTTCTGCGCGCGGCATGCGATCGGCGAGATTGCGATGGCGCCGCTCGAAAGTAATCCCTTTCCGGATGCGCGTCCGGAATTCTTTCGGGCGTTCGCCCGGGCGGTCGAAATCGGCGTGGGACTTAAGCTCAAGGTGCGGACACCCTTCGCCGGGTTGACCAAGGCGGATGTTGTAAAACGCGGCGCCGGGATGCCGCTGGCGCTGACGGTTTCGTGCGCGCGCCCCACCAAAGGCAACCTGCACTGTGGGGCGTGCACCAAATGCGCCGAGCGGGTCGAGGGCTTTGCGGCCGCTGGCGTCCCCGATCCGACGCCCTACGCCCGCCGCCCGGGAAAATAGTCACTTCAGCGCGAGCGTGCCGCCTTTTGCCGGGCTAGCCGTGATCGTGCTGGCCTGCCAGACGGCCGGCGCGAGCGCGTTGAAGCTGGCGTCCTGCGGCCCGATGATCACGAGCACCGCGTCGCCGCGCGCCTCGATCCAGTGCTGGTGCCGCGGGCCTTTCTGATCGTCCAGAATCGAGAGGTAATCCAGCGCGAACTCGTGCGCCGACGCGTTGTCGTGAAACGCCAGCAGCCAGACCAGTGTGATCGCGCCGTCTTTATCGAGGGCGATCATCCGATCACCCCGCCAGGTCGCCGGAATTTTCAGCGCGGGCGAACCGGCCGGCAGGTTGCGGTCGAAGATAATTTTCAGCAGCAGCTCGCCGAACGTATCTTCATCGACTTTTTTCCATCCGGTGAGTGGTCCCTCGTAGCCCTTGACCGCGACGTTGAGCGGCGGCGTGCGATGGTCGAAATAGAGCGCGGGCTCCATGATCTCCTGCGAGGAGGTCGGCGGATCGTGGTAAAGCGCGTCGACCGCCGCCCAGCCACCACGCTCCCAGGCCTCGGCGACAAAACGGGTCCCGTGCGTGTACTGGAACATCAGCGGGATACTGAGGGCGAGCGGCGTGCCGCTCGCTTCGGGTTCGAAATTGTCGGGCACCGCGGCAAAGTGATCGACGATATTTTTTTCTTCTTCGGCCGACATTCCTCCGCCGACATAGGCCAGACCGGCGAGGGTCGCGTCACCCTCGATCACCGAATGGATGGCGATCTCCTGGTCGTCGTTGTGCTTGACGCCGTTCAACAGACGGTTGAGGCCAAAATGCTGATCCTGGAGCGCGTGGGTCAATTCATGCGCCTGCAGCAGTTCGGTGGAGAACACCGAGCGGCCGGCCAGCGTGCTGCCCAGAACGCTCTTGCCGCGCACCTCGACCATCACCTTGTCGCCCGGATCATAGAAGCCGGCGACCTGCTGGCGCATCAGCTTAAGCTCTTCGTCTTTGAGGTCGGTACCCGGTGGAAACAAGCCGGTCATCACGCCCGTCTGTCCACCGATGCGCAACTCTTCGTTGGTGTTGTCGCGCATCAGCTTCCCGAGCATCATCTGCTGGGCCTCGTCCGTGCTTTTGACCACGAACGGCACTTTCTGGGTGAAACTGAGATGGCGCAGTTGTTCGAGGCCGTTTTCGACGTCGTTCGCCGAACTCTGGTCGATCGCACCGCTGCATCCCGCCACGGCGAGGCCCGCCGCGATCGCCAAGCATCCCAGCAATGAGCATCTACGCCTGATGACAGTCCCCATCGTCCCCATGCGCAGTCTTTATTAACGCAGAATATCTACTCGGTTACAATCTTGGCGTGATACCCCTTCCGGGCGAGACTCGTGGCGCGCAGCTCCGCCTGATGCCGGTCCATATAGGCGCCCAGCCTGACCCGATAGCGCCGGTCACCGTCAATCCCGGCCTCCGTCACCCGGACCTCCGGGTAGCTGGCCGCGAGGTGCTTGCCGAGCTGGCGCGCGTTCGCGGCGTTCGCGAAAGACCCCACTTGAACGAAGTAGCGCTGGCCGAGCGCCGGGCCGCCGGCCGGAGTGGCGAGAACGTCCATGCGCACAGGGGCGGTACCGCGGCCGATCATCGCCAACTTGACCGCCGCCTTATGCGACAGGTCGATTCCACGACCCTTCACGTAGGGTCCGTGATCGTTGACGATGACGTTGACCGCACGGCCGTTGTCGAGATTCGTCACGCGAAGCTGGGTGCCAAGCGGAAAGCGCGTCGACGCCGCCGTCAGCCCCTCCCGATTGTAAGTAGCCCCGCTCGACGTGCGATGGCCGTCGAAACCCGGCCCGTACCACGACGCGACACCCACTACCGAAGCCCCGGACGAAACGGGCAGGGCAGGGGGACTGACCGGGCGCGGCGTCGAGCATGCCGCGAAAGTGCTCACGAGCACCATCAGCGAGACCGAACGGAATGCGATCCGCGTTGTCTCCACCACCAGCTCCCCCAATCGCGGCGATTATACACCATCCGCCTTCCGCCTGTGCATAGACCACGGGCGGCGAGTTCGGCGTTGTCAAGTGGCCGTGATAGCATCAGTACATTACCGATGTTACGCACGAGAGCCGACCTTGAAGATTTGGAAGCGCGGACTCTCGCATCCTACGCGATGCCTTCGCGCGCGAGCCAGGGACGGCAGGTCCCTGAGCTGCCGCATCCGATGCGCACCTGCTTTCAGCGTGATCGCGATCGGATTATCCACTGCGCGGCGTTCCGCCGACTCGAATACAAGACGCAGGTCTTCGTCAACCATGAGGGCGATTACTATCGCACGCGCCTGACCCATACGATCGAAGCCGCCCAGATAACCCGCACCGTGGCCCAGGCGCTCGGTCTGAACCGTGATCTGGCCGAGGCGGTCGCGCTGGCCCACGATCTCGGCCATCCGCCGTTTGGCCATGCGGGCGAGCGGATCCTGAATGATCTGATGAGGCCGCACGGCGGGTTCGACCATAATGCGCAGAGTCTCCGCACGGTGGATTGGATCGAGGTGCGCTATCCGGGCTTTCGCGGACTCAATCTGAGTTACGAAGTACGCGAGGGCATCATCAAGCATTCGGCCTTCAAAGGCCGCGCCGCCGCGCGTGAATTTGATCCGGCGCTCTATCCGTGCCTCGAAGCGCAGATCGTCGATCTCGCGGACGAAATTGCCTATCTCGCGCATGACGCCGACGACGGGGTGAAGGCCGGCATGCTCACGGTGGCCAATCTCGAAACCACGCAGATCTATCGCGACGCGCGCAGTTCGATCACGGCGCTCGATAGCGACCCGCGCCTCGCGCGCTACCAGATCGTCAACCGGATGATCGATCTGATGGTGACCGACCTGGTTGCCAATATCGATCACGAACTCGGCGCGGCCGACGTTGCCAGTGTCGACCAGGTGCGGCAGGCGGGCCGCGCGCTCGCGAGTTTCAGCCCGGCGATGGACACACGCGTCGCGGAACTCAAACGGCTGATGCGCGATCATCTGTACCACCACTATCGCGTAACCCGGATGACCGAAAAGGCGGGGCGCGTGCTGGGCCAGTTGTTCGAGGCCTACATGAGCGAGCCGCGCCAGATGCCGGATCACGTGCTGGGACGCGCCACGCGCGAGGGTGAGGCGCTGGCGCGCGTGGTCGCCGATTATATCGCGGGGATGACCGATCGCTTCGCGCTCGACGAGTATCGCAAGCTGTTCGATCCCGACGAGCGGGTTTGAGCATCCTGGCAGGGTGTTGAGAAAGGTCATCATGGCGAAATGATAACGCACACTGTCTCAACATCCTGCGTAAAAGTTGGCTTCCTTCCACCATCTTCTCCCCCTGACCAGGGGGAGATAAGAGAGAGGGAGCAGGCCGTGCGGACTTTCGCAACGGGCCTGCTAGGCGGAGGCGACCAATGAAGCGGCTGGCCCAACGACGGCGAATCATTATCCTGCGGGACGATCATATCGGCGACCCGTTAGGCGCCATCTTCCTGGAACCTTCGCTCGACAAAGAAGAATGGACGATCGGCCTCCTGCGCACTTATCTGGGCCGGCGCGTCCGCGTGTTGAAAGTCGAACTGATGGCGGAGCGCGCGGAGGTCGAGGTCGCGGTGCAGGCCTTGAGCGAGGAGGCGGGCCGCCTGGTGGCGACCGCCCGGGATCTGAAGAACAAGGGTGCGCCGCGCAACGCGCTCGAGCTCTTCCGGCAGGCGCTCGAACTCGATCCCCTTAACCACACCGCCGCAGCCGAGCTGGGACTGCTCTTCGCCGAACTCGAGCGCCTTCCCGAGGCGCTCGCGATGCTCAAGCGGGCGCGTGAGACCGGGCCGGAGGACGCCGCGCTCCTCTATGCGCTCGGGCAAACCTCGTTGCAGTTGGAACGGACCGCCAGCGCGATCATCTACCTGGAACGTGCCTACGAGCTGGCGCCCGGACATTTCGGTGTGCGCCGGGCTTTGACCGAACTCGGGCGCAAGCCCAAGCCCGTTCCGCGCGCCTCAGCGACCGCGCCCCGTCCGACGCCCGTCGTCACCGATAGCAAACGCGGCTAGCAGAATCCTGCGTTGCGAATGCCTTAAATCGTATCCTTTTGTCGTGCCCCGCCTCCGACTGATTGTATTGAGTCAGAGCCACAGCACCATGCTCTCACCGGCGCGGAGGTAGTCTCCGTGACGAGCCGTAACGTTCGGATCGCCGTAACTCCAATGACAAGTCAGTAATGTTACCAAGTGGACAGATAGTGCTACTTGTTGATTAGGTGCACTAGTCTCGCTAACTGAAAGGGGCCTTCTGCGACCGCGATCGGCCATACCGTTGAGTTTTTGTCTGATTTGGCGCAAGTTCAGCTGTCCGCATAGCTTCATATAACATCTATTAGCAGCTCATTCACGTCGTCAAACTCATATTATCTTAGGTTTATCTAGGATCGACCTATTTACTCTTAGCCGGTGGCTTCTGTGCTAATCGATGATACTACGACGTAGGATAATCACACTTATCTCTTATATCACGCATAAGTAAAGCTTTCGACGCATCCGCAAGCTGTACTAATACCACGGCCTAAGTTGAGTGAACATCACTCTTATCTTGATTATAAGTATACCTTTCGACCTATATGCCGCTCTTTGACTTCATTAGTACCATCGCTAATTGATGTTTCTCTGATCTTTAATAAGAGAAAGATCGTTTAGCTATGCCTAAACTGTTGCTTTTTTTCTTAACGATGCCACTATGCCCTTGCGGATTGGGCTCCGCACTCGAATAACTTTCTGGGAGGAGTTCTAACACTATGGGCAAAAGAGCGCTTCTAACCTTGGTCGCGTTGGCAGTGACGGCCTTTACGATGTCGGGAGTCGCGCTGGCTGCGTCCCCGACCGCAACCCCGACCCCAAAGGCGGCAGCGACGGCGGCGTTCTCGGTCGACTATTACTCGAATGCAGGAAGCACCGCGAGTAATGCCATTCCCGCGTCAGTTCGGGTCTGCAACGTTTCAGGCGCGACAGAGTGGGGGTTGTTTTACGTGACCGATCAAGACCAGGAATTGAAGGAATGTTGCTCCTGTGAGTTCACCAACGGCGGATGCCGGACACTCACAGTGGATGGGGATCTAACCGCTAACCCGGCAAACGGCGAAGCGACGGTAGACGGCAGCATCGCGCTTATCTCGGCGTCGAGCAGCAGCGATACCAAACCGGTGGCGTCTGGATCGCTTGCCGCGTGGTCGACTCACGACCAGAGCAACGGCTGGATGACGGAGACTCCGTTCACCGGTGAGGCGTTGTCTAGCACAGCTGAGAGCAATCTGGCAGCGGAGTGCTCAGCAGTCATCCTGGTCGGTAGCGGCACAGGCATCTGCTCCTGCGGTACTGGAGACTAGGCCATGAGATGGGGCGCTGAGTTGGGTCCGGGAAGGTCCCAACTCACGCCTCCGAATGCCAAAGCCCCTGATAGGGGTAGCGGGCGAACGTAGATTGCGGAGCCCAAACGCAAAACCAACTTTCATGAACCTCGAATTCTCTTAGGATAGACCGGCAGCAGGGCGGCAAAGGCAAAAGCGATCGGCTCGAATAGGCGGCTCCGGTGAATACCCCAGGCAGGCTGATGAAGGTCGCGGAACTGGCTGATTACCTAAAGGTGCACCCCACAACGATCTATCGGTTGGTCAGGGTCGGCGCGATTCCAGCATTCAAGATTGGGAACAACTGGCGCTTCGATGCTGAGATAATCGATCGATGGCAGTCAAGCCAAAGCGCGGCAGTGCGCACAAGAGAACGCCGTTGAGCCCAGAGGAGCGTCGGCCGTAGATGAAAGCGGCGCCTTGCGAGCCTAAAAGTCTCAGGTTCCACTTATCGTTCCCGAGAAACAGAGTTGATCGGAAGACGCTGCGCCGGAGCGTAAAAGCGAGCGCGGAACGGCTTGGGTATACGGCGAAAAATAACCCATGCTGAATCTTCGGAAGTGAAGATCGGACCTTCTTTCGCTTTCAGTAGACAATACGGGACGTGCGTTGTCACTCCCTGGCGCGGCTTTACGATGGAGGCCGCAGTTGTTGGCTGACTTGGTTCGCTACAACCCGCCTGACAAGGGCGAGCGAGGATACTTGATGAAACTCCGAGGTTTTTCAGGGCGCGCATGGCTCAGCTCGATTCTGCGTGCGGCGAGTCTCGTCGCGATGGCCAGCGCGCTGGCGGGGCCAACAGGCATTGCACGGGCGGACCAGCGCGACGACGACAATGCCGTGTTCGCGACCGTTGGCGACCACCAGATCACCAAGAAGGACGTCGATGACGCTATTATGCGCGGCGTCAGCCCCGCCCAACTCTACGACCTGCGCAAGCGCGCGCTCGATAAATTGGTCAACGACTATTTGGTCGATCAGGCCGCGAAGAAGGCGGGTCTGTCGACCCAGCAGTATCTGGCCGCACAAGGCGCTCTGAGTAAAATCACTGACGCCGACGCGCGGAAGTTCTATGACGATCATAAGGCCGAGATCGACGCGAAAGCCAAGGGCCAGGGCTTTGAGCAACTGAAGAGCCGCATAGTCGCGGGGCTCGAGCACAATCTCGCGCGGAAGAATCAAGAAGACCTCATGGCCAAGCTGCGCAACCAAAACAATGTCACGGTGATGCTCGAAGCCCCGCGCTTTAAAGTTGCCAGCGATAACCATCCATGGAGCGGCGGTAAGGATGCCACCGTCACGGTGATCGAGTTCTCAGACTTTCAATGTCCCTACTGTCGCGCTGCGGAGGGCAGCGTCAAGCAGGTTCGCGCCAAGTACGGCGACCGTGTGAAATTTGTCTACGAGGATTTCCCACTGGGATTCCACGAACACGCAATGGATGCAGCGCGCGCCGCCCGCTGCGCCGGCGAACAGGACAAGTTCTGGCAATACCACGACGCGCTGTTTGAGGATCAATCCAAGCTGGCGGTCGCGGACCTGAAGGCCAAAGCGGCCAAGCTCGGGCTTGATAGCCATAAATTCGCGGCCTGCTTCGACAAACGAGCGCCCGATGCGGCTATCAAGGCCGATCAGGCTCAGGGGCAAGCACTCGGGATAACGGGCACCCCGACCTTCTATATCAATGGACGGCAGCTATCAGGCGCTCAACCTCCGGATAAATTTGCCGAGGTGATGGACGAAGAGCTCGCCAAGGGACCACCGCCCACCGCCCGGCAAGCCAGCAACAAGACGGACTGAGCGGCGCGATGGCGCGTACCTGCGAACCTCGCCGGCCACCGATCAACAGTTCGGGGCTGTGCTGTAATCCACGCAGGCCGAGCTCCACAGAAGGTTGTTATTCGTATCGCTTAACGACCAGATCACGGACACGTCGGTCATGTTGGCGCGATGAGTGAACCAGAAGATATAGCCAAGCGTACCGAACGACTCGGGGGTGTCGGAGTCGTTGAGCTGGTCATTCTGATTGGCCGGAAGACAGCCGCTTCCGGTATACAGCTCGCCCTGGAGGATCAGGGTCGCCGGACTGGCCAGTTGGAAATCCAATGCCTGGTACTCGCTGCCGCCGGTCTCATACCAACACCCTTCGTAGGTGAGGTTTAAACCCGATGGCGTCGAGGTTGCCGTGGGCGATGGCGTCGGTGTCTGGGTTACGCCCAGGAAGCTCATCGCGAACGCGGTCCCGTGAATGGGTTGAGAACGTGGATTCAGGATCGGCTGCACCAGAAACGACTCCACGACGGAATCCGAAGCAAAGAAGGTTTTCGAGTTGGTGCCCGCTCTCATCGTGAACCCTTTCTGCGGGTTGGAACAGGAAGAATTCGTCGAGAACATTACCGAGGCTGCGCTGGACAAATGCAAGACAACCAATTCATTCTGCGCAAGCGTGAATGGCGATCCGTTCTGGTTGATCGCTGTAACCGTATAGCGTGTGCATTGGTTTGTTGGTACGCTCGCCGGCCCGGATATTACCGCGCCCGACAGCACCGGCGTGGCAGCGGCCTCGGCGACCGCCTCGCTCGCGCCGTTGAGGACGTAGGTGAAGGAAGCTCCCGCTCTTGCCCGGTGCGGAGCATTCCACCACGAGCTCAGAGAAAAGAAACAACCCGCCAGAGCCAGAAGACTGAACAATACCCGTTTCATTTCGATTCGCCCCCTTTGAAGCTGGCGCGCAACAGTTCTGTCCTGGAGAAGCTGTTGCAACCACCGCCGTCGTTTAGATCGGTCTTGCGTCCCGGTACATTCCTGGCGTCTCTGACATTGACGACAAACTTACCCAATCCACTTTCGTGCTCCTGCGCGTGTCCACGCAACCCGGACGAGGCCTACAAGAAAGGTCAAACAAGATGAGGAAACACAAGATGCTATTTCAGGTGCTATTAAAGCAAAGTCGATCTTGGATCCAGGGCTCTTGCGCATTATATACGCCCTTCCAGCGGATGACACGGTGGTTTGCAATGACTTCATCGGGATCAATCATGCGAGCAACAAAACCGGGATTCGTGCGGGCTGTCTTCGGTCTCCTCACGGTGGCTATCATCAGCTTGAGTGCTCACCCCCAAGCATTCGGTGGTGACGAGGCCGTCACGGGTCGGACGACCCCAACAGCGACCCCAACCCCTAGCGAGAGCATCCTCTGGAACTTTGGTAATGGCACCGACGGCCAATACCCCGCAGCCGGCCTGATCATGGATGCGAGCGGCAATCTATACGGTACGACCTCCCAGGGTGGGCCTTACGCTGGGCCTTACGGTACAGGATCTGGGACCGTCTTCATGCTGACTCCTCCCTCCACCAGCGGAGGGAATTGGGATGAGTCAATCCTCTGGGACTTTAACAACGGCGCCGACGGCGAAACTCCCTCGAGCGGCCTGATCATGGATGCGAGCGGCAATTTCTATGGCACGACCTCCCTAGGCGGGTCTTACATTGGGTCTAACGGCTTGGGCTTGGGGACGATGTTCAAGCTGACACCGCCGTCGGTCAGCGGCGGAAATTGGGACGAGTCAATCCTCTGGAATTTTGGCGAGGGCACCGACGGCCAGGATCCCTCGGGCGGCTTGATCATGGATACAAGCGGCAACTTCTATGGCACGACCGTCGCCGGTGGGACTTACGGTGGCAGCGGGACCAGCGGCAGAGGCTTTGGGACGTTGTTCGAGCTGACCTCGATAGGAAACGAGTCAATCCTCTGGAGCTTTGGCAAAGGCGCCGACGGCCGCCACCCGGATGCGAACCTTATCATGGACAAGAGTGGCAATCTCTACGGCACTACCAACAAAGGCGGCGCTTACGGCGGGGGAACGGTGTTCAAGCTGACACCCCCGTTGATTAGCGGTTCGAGCTGGACCGAGTCAATCCTCTGGAGCTTGGGCAACGGCGCCGACGGCGTAGCACCCCGCGCCGGAGTGATCGCGGATACGAACGGCAACCTCTACGGCACGACCTCCGACGGTGGAGCTTACGGCTCCGGAACAGTGTTCGAGCTGACACCACCCTCGACCATTGGGGGAAATTGGACCGAATTAATTCTGTGGAGCTTTGGCAACGGCACGGACGGCAAATCCCCCCTTGCGGGCCTTATCATGGATAGGGCCGGCGATCTCTACAGCACGACCACTTCTGGCGGGATTTCCGCGGCGGGGACGGTGTTCGCGCTGACCCCTCCCTCGACCATCGGGGGGAATTGGACCGAGTCAATCCTCTGGAACTTTGGCCGTGTCACCAGCGATGGCAGCGTACCTGTAGCTGGCCTGCTCATGGATGCGAGCGGCAATCTTTACGGCACGACCGCATACGGCGGGATTTACGGTTACGGCTTAGGGACGGTATTCGAAATATCCAACGTCTCATTCCCGACCGCAACTCCCACGCCGACCGCAACTCCGACGCCGACCGCAACTCCGACGCCGACCGCAACTCCTACGTCTACCCGTACCCCGACGCCAACTCCCACTGCCACTCCCGCTCCGAACATCCAAATAACCCCGACAAAGATAGTGTTTCCCAACACAGTGGTCGGGAACACCTCCACCGCCGAGCTGGTAGTGACGAACATCGGAACTGGTCGATTGGTCGGGACGGTGAATATGCCGCCCGCGCCATTCGGGCTCAGCGGGACGGGGAGCTTCAGTCTGGGGCCCAAGGCTCAAACGATAATCACATTGAATTTCGCCCCGCTCACGACGGGAACCTCGTTGGCGTTCGACAACATTGTGTCGAACTCGGTGCAGCACAGCACTTTACAACTTGAGCTGGAAAGTACGGGTACGAGCCCTTAGCCGATGCAGGGCACTGGTGCAGTTTAACTGCACCAGTGCCCGATGCGGACATTTGAAACGGGCGACGTGAATCCGTTCAGTTGAGGCCTACCTTCCTTTGGGCACACGACGGCAACGTAGCGAGCGATTTGGCTGTACGTGATCGAAGCTCTCCGCACTGGCGGAGAGCGTTCCACCACGCCGCCCTCGAGTCCCGCCAGCAGTGGGCACCCCTGGGAACGCCGGCGACCGAAATTCGCGACACACCACGCGAACTCGACGGCTTGTCCGCCACTAGCGCGCGGCGTCCGTCATCTCTATGATCGCTCGAATCATGAAACTGAAAAGACTGATTGTTGTCGCGGCCGGGATAGGTCTGCTGGCGTTTTGCGGTTATGATCGTAGTTTACATAATGTTTCTTATGCGAACTTGGCCGCCGACATCGGGATCGCCCGGGCCGCCGATTCGGCACCCACCGACGCGCAACTCAAGGCCGCTCTGCAAAAGCGGCTGCTGATCGCCGACCCCTCCCGCCTGACTATCGGTCCGCCCTCGCCCGGCCCCTTGCAAGACATGTCGCAGCGCACGATCACCCTGACTGGAGGCGAGGGTCAAAAGCTCGAGCTCAAGTACTTCACGACCGGCTCGGCGTACGACAAGGGTTTGATCACCCATGAATACGCGAATTTCGACATGGCCGACCCCTGGCAGCGGGTCGATCTGAAGGCGGAGCACCTCGACGATCATGCGACGCTCGGGCCGTCCTCCGCGCCGGTCACGATTATCGAGTTCGCGGACTTCGAGTGCCCCTACTGCGCGCGTGCGTTCAACGAGATCGAAACCCTGGTGACCACCACGTACAAGGACAAGGCGCGCCTGGTGTGGAAGAACTATCCGCTACCCATGCACACCTGGGCGCAGCAGGCGGCGATTGCGGCGGAGTGCGCACGGGAGCAGAATCCGAGCGCCTTCTGGGACTTCGCCCGGAGCTTTTATCGCGATCAGAGCGAGATCACGCCGCAAAACCTGCGCGACCACGTCGATCAGTATGCGACCGCGGCGAAGCTCGACGGCAAGGCGCTCAACGCCTGCGTGCTCAGCGACGCGGCCGGGCAGCGGGTCGAGCAGGACAAGAAGGACGGCGACGCCATCCACGTGAGCTCGACGCCAACCTTTCTGATCAACGGGGTACTCGTGGTCGGGCTGCCGACCAGCAACGTCTTTGATTTTGTGATTACGTCGCAGCTCGAGGAGCAGCACGCGGCGCGCTGATGCGCCCTAATTGGCGGGAAGGTCGATCGTTTTGGCGGTCGCGAACGGCGCCGCCGGAGCCATGCCGAGCTGGCTTAGCGCGTCCGTCACGACGCTGCGTTCCTGGTCAAACGGATGCTCGCGCAGGAAGCGCTGGTAGATCGCGATCGCGCCCGGCTTGTCGCCCTGGCGCAGCGTTAGACGGGCGAGTTCAAGTTCGGCCCTGCCCTGCGCGCCTTCCCTGATGGCCGCGGCCTGCTCATAGGCCTTGCGGGCCTCGGCCGGATTGCCGAGTCCTTCGTACGCAACTCCGAGCTGCAGCAGGGCCAGTTGCCGAAAGGTTGGCCGGTCATCCGCGTCGACGAACTTTTGCAGGGCGTCGCGCGCCGCGGCGAACTGATTCTGGGCCAGGTAGTCGTCGCCGAGATAGAGCAGCGCCAGGCGGCCGAGACTGGTCCCCGAGTATTCAGCGGCCAGCGTCGCGAATTGACCGGAGGCCGTCTTGTAGTCCTTTTGATCGTAGACGTTGCCGGCGCTGGAGAAGGCTTCGGCCGCGGCTTGCTCCTGCTGATTGGAGTAGAGATGCAGGCCGACCCCCAGCAGGACCAGCATCAGCAGACCGATCGCGCCAGCGATTACCCGCGGCAGATGATCGATGACGTAATCGCCCGCCGCGTCGACCAGCGAGACGAACTCGTCCGGTTCGCGCAACTCTTTACGCGTGAGCCGATGATGAGGCGTGGTGGTTGTCGCCATCGAGAGAAAAACCAGTCAGGCCGTGGAGAAAACTCCCGCGGCCCGAGTCACATCTTGTACTTGAAGTCTTCGGGCGACATCTTTTCGAGAATCTCGGCCCATTTGTCACGCGATACGCTGGCGAGATTCTGATCCGAGGCCCCACCACCCTGCTCCGCCGCCTCGTGCAGTTCGCTGGAACTTTCGAGCACCTGTTTGGCGACATAGATGGGTGATTTGGTGCGGAGCGCGACCGAGATGGCGTCGCTCGGCCGGGAATCGATTTGCACCGCGGCGCCCTCCCGGGTGCGCAGCTCGATCCGGGCAAAATAGGTGTTGTCGCGCAGTTCCGTGATTTCGACCGCCTCGATCGACGCCCCCAGCTCCCCCAGCACGTTGCGTAACAGATCGTGCGTCATCGGCCGCTGCGGCTTGATCCCCTCGATCTCCGTGGCCATCGACGCCGCCTCGAGCGGGCCGATCCATATTGGCAAATTCAGTTTGTTGTCGGGATCCTTCAGCACGACAATCGGCATCTTGGTGTTGGGATCGAGCGTCAACCCACCCACCACCATCAAAATAAAATCTTCTTTCGGACCAGTCATAGTTGGTCTCTGCGGAATCAGGCCAGCTCCTGCCGGGGATACGCGCAGAGCCTTCCTTTTAAGTTTGGACGAAAGCCGCTCAACCGTCAACCGGACCCCCCGCGTGAGACGCTCGGCGAGCCGCTTCAGCGCGGCACGAGCTGATCGATCACGCGATAGAGCTGGTTCAGGTTGCGGCACTCCTCGACCAGGTCGCAGTGGACTGCGTACCGCTCCATTTCGCTGTCGCCGAATCCCCACGTGTTACGGCTTTCCGGGTTGAGCCAGATTACGCGACGGGCGCGCTGCTTCACTTCTTTCAAGGCCCAGTCGTGCGGCAGATTATAGTTGTTTCGCGCGTCACCGAGAATGATCACCGTGGTGCGTTTATTCACCGCGGCCAGATGGTCGTTCGCGAAGTTGCGGAAGGAACGGCCAAAATCGGAGTGCGCGTAGACGTTGATAATATCGCCCTTGAGCGCGACGTCCAGCGCTTCCTTGACGTCGTTGGTGCGGAAGCTCTCGGTCACTTCGCCGATATCCGACACGAAGACAAAACTGCGCACCCGTGAATACAGATCCTGCAGCGAATAGACGAACTGCAGCATGAAGCGCGACGCGTTGCGGACCGAATCGGACACGTCGCACATGATGAGAATCTGCGGCTTCTCGCGCTTGCGCCGTTCGAAGAACAGCTTGAACGGGACCCCGCCGTTGGACAGATTCTTGCGCAGCGTGCGCTTGATATCGAAGCGCCCCTTTTTCATCCGCTTGCGCCGGATCGCGATAATGTTCTTGAGCCGCTGCGCGAGCCGCGTCACCGCTTCGCGCATCTTGTCCAGCTCCTCGTCGCTCAGATAGTAGAAGCTCTTGTCGGCGAGCTGAGTCATCCGCTGTTCTTCGCGCGACTTCTGGTCGCGCTTCTCGCGCTCCTGGCGCACGTACTTGCGGATAATGTCGTCGAGCATCTTGAGGCGCCGGTCGAGGTATTCCTCCATCTTGGCGCGCATCGCCGAGCCCATGTCGAGCTTGGCAAGCTGCTCGCGCAGCTCCTTGATCTCCTGTTCGAGCTTGTCGAAGCCGAGCGCCCGGGCCATCGCGCGCGCGAAGTAGTTCTCCTCGATCGTGCGCTGGATTCCCTGCATCCGGACCGCCCGCGCCGCCTCGCGCATCATCCGCTCGAGCTGGCCGTCGCGATTCTGGAGCAGCTCCTTGGCCAGGTCCGATAACTCCTGGCCATGCTCCTTCAGCATCTTCTCCATTTCGTCGAGAAAATTCTGGAAGTCCTGATCGGACATCGAGAGCGCGTCCTGCACGCCCTTGCTGGCGCCCTTGATAATCTCGCCGAGCCCGCTGAAATAGACGTCGAAGAGTTCGTCGAAGACCGGAATCTCGTTGGCGCGCTTGATCATCGTCGCGCGCAGCGCGGAGCGGAACAGATCGCGCTCGTTCAGTCCGGTCACGTCCGAGGCGCTAATCGCGTCGAGGGTTTCGGCCAGTGAGACCCGCACGCCATTCTGGCGCAACAGGTTCGCGAATTCGACCAGCTTCTCTTCCATTAGGTAATCCGCCAGTTCTGCCGCCCGCTCAAGCGGTGCGGCGCGCGCCTCTTAGTTTAGCAGGTCGTTACCAGTCGAACCGAATCTTTTCCTGTCGAACTGAATCTTTTCGGGTCGGACTGATGCTTGCCTGTCAGTTGAGCAGATCACGCTAATTGAGCAAATCCTTGTCGCTCGACGGTTTGCCCCCGGCGGCCGGCGCCGCCGCCTCGGTTCCTCCGCGGCGCGTGCGCACCCGGCGCATGTATTCCTTGAGCTCTTCCTGCGCCTTGCGCACGTCGCCCTCGTACTTGACGATCGTGTCGAGCGTCTCGTCGACCAGGGCGCTGTCCAGGTTCTGCACGTTGAGCAGGGTCAGCGCCTTGACCCAATCCAGCGTCTCGCTGATCCCCGGGGTCTTTTTAAGGTCGAGCTTGCGCAGCGACTGGACCACCTGCACGACTTCGTCCGCCAGCTTTTCCGCCGCTTCGGGAACCTTGATCTTGATGATCGCGAGCTCCTGCTCCTTGTCCGGGAAATCGATATACAGATGGAGGCAGCGCCGTTTGAGCGCGTCCGACATCTCGCGGGCGTTGTTGGAAGTCAGGATGACCAGCGGAATAATCTTGGCCTTGAAGGTGCCGATTTCCGGCACGGTCACCTGAAAATCGGAGAGCAGCTCGAGCAGGAAGGCCTCGAACTCCGCGTCCGCCTTGTCGATCTCATCGATCAGCAGCACGACGCGCTTCTCCGAGGTGATCGCCTGCATCAGCGGCCGCGGCAGCATGAAACGCTCCGAGAAGAAGACCTCGTCCTCGGCCGCGATTTTGTCGACGGCCTCCTTCATACCCTTCGTGCCGGTCAGCACTTCGCTGACCTTGTCTTTGAGGATCTGCGTGTAGAGCAGTTGCTTGGCGTACTCCCATTCGTAGAGCGCCTTGCCCTCGTCGAGACCCTCGTAGCACTGCAGACGAATCAGGTCGAGCCCGAGCGACGTGGCAAGCACTTTGGCGAGATCGGTCTTGCCGACCCCGGCCGGTCCTTCGACGAGCACCGGCTTCTGCATCGCGTTGGCCAGATAGATGACCGTGGCGATACGCCGGCTCGCGATATAATTGCCCTTGGCGAAGCGCTCGATAACCTCGTCAATTGATGAGAACATTCAGCCTCCTCGCTTGCTGCGGCGGGACACTCCTTTCCGCGCAATTCATGTTCATTATCAGAATGATGTAACAGCGGTAAACCCATCAGCGGCAAATGAGCCGCAAATGAGCCGGAGGCCGGGCAAATTCCGCAACGGCTCGCTACGGGCGCTCCTGCCGCAGGGGGTCCGGCCCAAAGTATCCGACCGCCCGGTGGCGCCAGCTCTTGTGATCCGCCGGGACTATTTGGCAAGTTGGCAACTGATGTGCACGCTGGCCGTCTACTATCGAAGCTTCGCCGACTACCCGGTCGTAATCGCCGCGAACCGCGACGAATACCTGGCCCGGCCGGCGCTGCCCCCTACCCTCCTCTGCACCGACCCGCAAATCGTGGGCGGCAAGGATCTGCAGGCCAGCGGCACCTGGCTCGGACTGAACGAGCACGGCGTCGTGGCCGGACTCCTGAATCGCCGCAATGGCGATGCGGCCAACGACCCCAGCCTGCGGTCGCGCGGTCTGCTCTGCCTCGACGCGTTGAAGCAGCCGAGCGCCGCGGCGGCGGCGGCCTTCGTCGGGCGTCTGCGCGGTGGCGACTACAATCCCTTCAATCTGCTGATCGCTTCGCGTCAGGCGAGCTTCGTCGCGTACAACCGCTTCGGCAAGATTGAAGTGGTCGAGCTTACCCCCGGCTTTCACCTGCTCACCAATATCGACGTGGACGACTTCGAATGTCCACGGATCAGCCGTTCGTATGGCCGTTTCGCCGAACTCGGCCAACGCGCGGATTTCGCGGGTAATCCGCTGGCGAATCGGGTACTGCTCGGCAACCTGCTGGCGGACCATTCGACCCAGCTCGATCCGCGCTCGGGTCGCCCCAATTCCCTCTGCATGCATCTGGGCGACTACGGCACGCGGTCGTCGAGCCTGATCTTCATGGGACGCGAGGATTCGCAGGTCGAGCATTTTTTTGCCGCCGGCCCGCCCTGCGTCGCTTCGTATCAACCGGTCGCGGCCGGTCATCGCCGGGCGGAGCCGGGTGCCCAGCCCCCGCTCTAAGGAAGCTCTGCACAAGTGATTTTTGCCATCCTTCACGGAGTTCGGCCTGCAAGGCTGAGAAGCGAGGACGCAGATCCTTCGCTGCGCTCAGGATGACATTGCTACTTTTTGTAACCATAAGCCCCTTTTGTCATTCTGAGCGGAGTCTGCGCAGCGAAGAATCTAGCGGTCTCTGATGCACGATTTTCGTAATGCGGGATTTTCAGAATGACAGGATAAGCCTTGTGCATGGACTCCACGGTGGACGCCCCTCATTATTAAAGTAACACTTTAACTCAAGTTCCGCGCGTGCCATCGGCTGCGGCTTGACCGAACGGAGACATCACCACATGAGCAAGCCCCTTCAGGGAGTCCGGATTATCGAAATCGCGCAAGAGATTCAGGGGCCCTTCGCCGGGCTCTTTCTTGCCGACCTGGGCGCGGAAGTCACCAAGGTCGAGAACCGCGAGACCGGCGACTTGAGCCGCTGGCTGCTCGCCCAGTTGATCGGCGGTCCCGGCGTCAAGAACGCCAATGTCTCGCACTACTTCACCGCGATGAATCGCGGCAAACGCAGTATCACGGCGGACCTCAAGCGGCCCGAGGCGATCGAGATCGTCCGCCGGATGGTCAAGATCCACGACGTTATCCTGACCAACTATCGGCCCGGCGTGCTCGACCGGCTCGGCCTCGGCTACGACGATCTGAGCCGGATCAATCCGCGCATCATTTTCGCGCAGGCGAGTTCATGGGGCCCGATCGGACCATGGGCGATGCGTCCCAGCCGCGACACGCTGGCCCAGGCGGCGAGCGGCCTGATGTCGAAGACCGGGATGCCGGAGGACAACCCGTTGGCGGCGGGCGCGGCTATCGCGGACCAGACGGGCGCGCTGACGCTCGCGGGTGGCGTACTCGCGGCGCTGTTTGCCCGCGAACGTACCGGCAAGGGGCAGCGGATCGACGCGTCGATCTACGGCACCATGATCGCGGCGCAGGGCTTCGAGTTGAATTACGCGTCGCTGACCGGCGTGGAGTCAGCCAAGGGCGGCCGCGGCCATCCCTTCCTGCACGGGATCTGGGGCGCGTTCAAGACCAGCGACGGGTATGTGTGTATCGCGGGCGTCGACGATCCGCGCTGGCCGCGCTTCTGCAAGATCATGGGAATCGAGGAGCTGCGGAACGATCCCGAGTGCGACAACGTTACCCGCAATTTCCATGGCACGAAGATTCAAAAGGTGCTCGACGGGATCTTCCCGCGCAAAACCACCGCTGAATGGCTCCAGGAGCTGACAGAGGCTGATATCCTCGCGACCGAAGTGGCGAACCATCAGCAGGTTCTGAGTAGCGAGCAGGCGCGCCTCAATGGCTATCTGCTCGATCTCGAGCATCCGGTCGCGGGCCGGATCACGGTCACCGGATGCCCGGTCACGCTCAATGGTGAAGTTGCGCATCAGGCCGAGCCGGCGCCGGAGTTTGGCCAGCATACCGAGGAAGTACTGCTCGAACTCGGCTACTCGTGGGAGGAGATCGGCACCCTGCGCGATACCGGGGTCGTGTGAGGCAGTGGGCGATTGCGCGCCGACATTAACCATCGCAAAGCGCCTGCAAGATCTGAATCTAACGACCGGCTCGGATGACCCGGCGTCTCTTAATACGACCGGGCCATTTGCCGGAGCTTATCCGTGAACAACCGCGAAGAAGAGATCTGGGTAGCAATCGCGCGCACTCAGCGCCGCTTCGGGCAATGGTTGATCGATCGGCTGAAGGGAGCAACCTTTTTCGGCGCCGTTGGGATTATCGGGACGCTGGTCATCGCAGTCCCTATCATAAATGAAACTTTTCGTTCCGTCGTACAAATTGATCCATTCGCTGTGCCGGAGGAACTCGAAAAGCAGGGCTTCACGCCCCAGGTCATCAGTGCGAAAGTCGCAGACCAGCTTGAGAAAATCAAGCAAGGCATCAAACCGAAACGCTCCGAGAAAATTGAAGAAAGACTTTCCGCCACATCCAATGTCAACGCGGCTCGTCTTGAAATTCCAGAGATCCTGGAAAGATTCTCACTGACGAGCGTCGATGAGCTGCCCGATATCGAAATCCCCGAGACGAAGCTTTCACTCCGAACAATCGTGCATTTTCTGCAGGACTTTCTTCACCGTCAGCCACCTCGTGTAACCGGCGAGATAATACTTGCGAAGGATGCCCGTGAACAAGAAGTCTTCGCGGTCACGGTAAGAATCGTAAAAGGGGAAAAACGCTATACGCAGAGTTTCATCCAGCATCCCGCGAATCCTGAGTCCATGATTCTAACTTTGGGGCAAGAGGTTCTGCGCCTGGTCGATCCTGCCTACCTTGCATTATGGGCCTACAATCAAGACGACTCTGACCGCACCCAGAAGCTTTTGAGTGAATGCGAACAGTTAGATGAATGCCCGGAACACGCGTCAAAGTGGGTACCCATTTTACGCGGAAACATCCTGATGAACGAAGATAGTCTTGCGGATGCGGAGTCTGAATACAGAAGCGCTCTATTGTCCAGAGGGGTTCCATGCGAAGGGCTACTCATCAGATACCGCTTGTCGCGGAATAATTTGGAAGCTTGCACTATTGCTTATATCGATCTCCGAAACCTGCTCGATGTGCAGAAAAACTACGACCTCGCAATTAAACAGTACCAATCCGCACTAGCGCTCAATCCGAAGGAAGCATACGCGCATAACAACTGGGGTAACGCGCTTTCTGACGAGGGCGAATATGATGCAAGCATCGGACAATTTGAGGCCTCCATCAGCATCAAGCCTTCTCCTTATGCTTATGACGGCTGGGCCTCCGCGCTAAGTCACAAGCACGAGGATAAAGAGTCGATCGACAAGATTCAGAGAGCGATCGAGCTCGACCCGAAATTCGTCATGGCCTACAATGATTGGGGCAACGCCCTCAGCGACGAGAACGAAAACGACGCAGCCATCGAAAAGTATCAGAAGGCGCTCGCGCTCGACCCGAAATTAGCCGTTGCTTACGACGGTTGGGGCACCGCCCTCTACTCCAAGAACGACTACGACCCGGCCATCGAAAAGTTCCAGAAGGCGGTCGCGCTCGACCCGAAAGATGCCGTTGCTTACAACGGTTGGGGACATGCGCTCTACTCCAAGAACGACTACGACGCGGCCATCGAAAAGTTCCAGAAGGCGACCGCGCTCGACCCGAAATTAGCCGTTGCCTACAACGGTTGGGGAAATGCGCTCTACTCCAAGAACGACTACGACGCAGCCATCGAAAAGTATCAGAAGGCGGTCGCGCTCAACCCGAAACTCGCCGTTGCCTACGAAAGCTGGGGAATGGCACTGGAGGCGAAGGGCGATGCTGAACACGCCACGGCGATGTACAGGAAGGCGTTCACACTCAACCCTACTGACGAGTTTTTGAAGTCGAAGCTTGGGAAATGACGCCCGTTCCGACGGTCGCCTGCTCGTTTGGAATCACGATCATCCTGAGTCGCGTTCGAAGGGAGCGAAAGGATCTCCTCAGTAGAGCGTCCGGCGCTTTGGCAATTCGCGGTCAACCGGATTAGAATCCGCCGTGCGGAAGAGATCGTGAGCCGCGCGGCCGAATAGATCAAAACGGAGGCTATCGAGCCATGGCAAAAAAATACACTTTCGTCGTCCTGACCAACCCCACGCCCGGCAAGGATGCCGAGTTCAACCGCTGGTACAACGAACAGCATATCCCGGACGTTCTCAATGCGGCGGGTTTCGTTTGCGCGCAGCGTTTCCGGCTCGCCGAGACCCAAAACGGGCCAAAGACCGACCAGACGCACAAGTACCTCGCGCTCTACGAGATCGAAACCGATGACCTCGCGGCGAGTCTCAAGGACCTGGCGTCGCGCGGCGGCACGCCCGACATGATCATGAGCGACGCGATCGACCTCAAGGGCGCCAACGCACGAATCTTCGAGCCGGTCGCCGACAAGGTCTACGCCAAAGACGTCGCCCGTCCGCGCCGCGCCGCCTAGCTGGCACTAGTGGAGCGCGGTTTCCGGCCCATTCCGGAAGCGGAGCGTCAGCGAGCATGGGGTGCGCGCCAGCGGAGCCGCAGGCGCAGCGAGCAGGTGAGTCTGCGAACTGCGTCCAAATAATGGAGTCCGCGAGCCGCGGTCAAGATAAAGACGTAGCGGGCCGTTAGGATTTTCTTGACGGCCCGCTACGAATTGGCCGTCGCGGGCCGGTATAATCCCTCCCATGAAAGTGCTGGTGGTGGGCAAAGGCGCCCGCGAGCATGCGCTCTGCTGGCGGCTCAATCAGAGCCCGAGCGTCTGGGGCATCTGGGCCGCGGGCGGCAATCCGGGGATCAATCAGATCGCCAAGCCCGTTCCGCTTGAACTGTCCGACCACGCCGGACTCGCGGCTTTCGCCCTGACAAACAAAATCGACCTCACTATCGTCGGACCCGAAGACCCGCTCGCGGCGGGTATCGCCGACGAGTTCAGGCGCCGTGGTCTCACGATCTTTGGTCCGTCGCAGGCTGCCGCCCAGCTTGAAGCCAGCAAGGCCTTCGCGAAAAGTGTGATGCGCGCGGCGGGCGTGCCGACCGCTGACGGCGAGCTCTTCGACGATGCGCGCCGCGCCCTCGATTACATCGCAAGTCATCAGGGGCCGCTGGTCGTCAAGGCCGACGGCCTCGCGCTGGGCAAGGGGGTCACGGTCTGCGACGACCCGGAGCAGGCGGCGCAGGCGGTACGCGACGCGCTCGAGCAGCATCGTTTCGGCGCCGCCGGCCAGCGGGTCGTAATCGAGGAGCGGCTGGCCGGCGAGGAGCTGTCCTTCTTCGCGCTATGTGACGGGCTGGAGGCGATCGCGCTCGGCTGCGTACAGGATCACAAGGCGGTCTTCGACGGCGATCGCGGCCCCAACACCGGCGGGATGGGCGCCTACTCGCCCGTGCCCCGCTATGACGCCGCGTTCGAGGACCGCGTGATGCGCGAGGTGATCCGGCCGACGCTGGCCGAGATGGCGCGTCGCGGCACGCCCTTCAGCGGCGTCCTGTTCGCCGGTCTGATGGTCGCGGGCGACCGGATCAAGGTGCTCGAGTTCAATGTCCGCTTCGGCGATCCCGAATGCGAAGCCCTGATGATGCGCTGCGAGGGCGACCTCGGCGAGGGCTTGCTGGCGGTGGCGCAAGGCCGTCCGCGCGACGCCGCGATCCGGCTGAGCGGCCGCAGCGCGGTCGCGATCGTGCTCGCGTCCGGCGGCTATCCCGGCGACTACGCCAAGGGAATCCCGATCGACGGCCTCGCCCAGGTCGACGGCGCCGAGCCGACGGCGCTCAAGACGCAGTGGGCGCTGAACCGGGCGCGGGTCAAGGTCTTTCACGCCGGCACCGCGATACACGATGGCCACCTCGTGACCGACGGCGGCCGGGTGCTCGTGGTCACCGCCCTCGCCCAGACTCTGCCGGACGCCGTTGCAACTGCCTACCAGGCCGCGGACCTGATCCGCTTTGCGGGCAAGCATCTGCGCCGCGACGTCGCGTTTCGCGCGCTGGGTTCGTCGCGATGACGCGCGCTGAGCGCGACGTCCTGCTGGCCGCGGCGGTCGCCGCGCTGCGCGCCGGCGAGCTGGTCATCTATCCGACGGAGACCTTCTACGGGATCGCGGCGGACCCCGCGTCGTCGCGCGCGATGGCGCGGATCTTCGCGCTGAAGGGGCGCGCGCCCGACCAGCCGATCGCGCTTATCGCGGCCGACCCGGCGGCCGCATTCGCGCTGGCCGATGAAGTCCCGCCGTTGGCGCGTCGTTTGGCGACTGCTTTTTGGCCGGGACCGCTGACGCTCGTACTCCCGGCCCGGAGGGGACTGCACGAGGCTGTCCTCGGCCCCGACGGCGTCGGCGTGCGCGTCTCCTCGCATCCGATCGCGCACGCCCTGGCGACGGCTTTCGGCCGCCCGATCACCGCGACCAGCGCCAACTTGAGCGGGCAGCCGCCGATCACCCGGCCGGCGGAACTCCGTGCGGTGTTCGGCGATAAAGTTAAAGTGATACTTGAAGATGGAGTGCTCGCCGGCGGCGCGCCCTCGACCATCGTCGCCGTGACCCGCACCGGCTACCGGACTATCCGTCGCGGCGCCGTGGCCGAGTGCGCGATCGCCGCGGTCGCCGCACAAAAGGAACCCGTATGAATGCCACTGTCCCGCGTCGCGTCGAACCCCTCGACGCGCTGCTCTTCGATCCCGCGCGCGTCGGTTCGCTTGACCGTGTCGTCGCGCCGCCGTACGACCTGATCGATCAGGTCCAGCAGGAGCAGCTTTACGCGCGGAGCCCGTTCAATATCGTACGACTCGAGCTGAGCCGTGAACCCGATCCGTACGCGAGCGCGGCGGCGACCCTGGCACAGTGGCGCGCCGAGGCGACCCTCGCGCGTGCTCCCAAGCCCGCGTTTTATTACTACACCCAACGCTTTAATTACGCGGGACAAGGCATGGTGCGCAATGGTCTGATAGCGCGCGTCAGGCTCGAGGAGTTCGCCAGCGGACGGATTCTGCCGCATGAGCGCACGTTTCCCAAGGCGAAGGAGGATCGCCTGCGGCTGCTCGCCGCGACCCGGACCAATATCAGCTCGATCTTTGGGCTCTATCCGTCAGCGTCGCGTGACCTGCGCGAGCTGCTCGGCCGGACCGCGGAATCCGCGCCGCTGCGGTCGGCCACCGACGATCACGGGATTGTCAACGAAATCCGTGCGCTCGACTCGCCAGATGCGATCGCGACCGTTCAGGAGGGGCTCGAAGCGCCGCGGATTCTCATCGCCGACGGACACCATCGATACGAGACCGCGCTCGAATACCGCCGCCAGCGGCTCGCCGCGGCGCCCGGCTTGTCCTCGCCGCGGCCCTTTGACTACGTGATGATGACCCTGGTCGCGTTCGACGATCCGGGTCTGGTGATTCTGCCGACCCATCGCCTGGTGCGGCGTCTGCCGGCGGACGCCGTCGCGCACTTTGGCGACCGCTGCCGTGAGCACTTCACGGTCGAGGAGTTTACGGCACCCGAGCAGTTCCGCGCAGCCCTGACCGCGCGGGGCCGGCGCGCCCTCGGGGTAGCTTTGGCCGGACAACCCGGATTCCTGCTGCTGGCCCTGCGCGACCCGGCGAGCCTCGCGATCGCGATGCCCGACACGCCGGCCGCGGTGCGCGAACTCGAAGTCTCGCTTCTGCATACGCTTGTCCTCGACCGTATCTTCGGGATCAAGCCCGCCGAGGTCCGCCAGGGCGGCAATATCGAATACACGATCGACGGTCCGGCCGCGTTGGCCGAAGTCGCCGCCGGACGCGCCGTCGGGGCCTTCCTGATGAATCCGCCGAACGTCGCGGATATCGAGCGCGTGAGCAGCGCCGGGGCGACGATGCCCGAAAAATCGACCTACTTCTTCCCCAAGCTGATCACCGGGCTGGTGCTCAACCCGCTCGACGATTAGCCGGACCGCCCAGGAAGCCGCACGCCGCGGAAGAGACTGGCGGCGCGGCGGCAGATGCGCCATAATATGGGGCAGATTGCTCACGCTCGCTGGAGCTTCGATCGTGCAAGCATCACATGTAGCCAGGCTGCTCGGCGGCGAGCAGGTTCTCGGTCGCCGGATCGGCAACGACCTGGAGCTCGAGCGCTGCGCACGCGAGGGTTTTCCCGTCGGCGTGCTCCGGGCCCTGCAGGACATGGCGGGCCTTACGCAAGACGACGTCTACGGCTGGATCATTCCGCGCCGCACGTTGTCGCATCGCGTGAAGAAGCATCAGCGTTTGAACCTGGACGAATCCAACCGCGTCTCCCGGATCACGCGGATTTTCGCGCTGGCCGCGGAAACGCTCGGCGGCGACGACCGCGCGAAGGATTGGATGCGCCGGCCACTCCGGCAATTTGCCGGACGCACGCCGGTCGCGATGCTCGCGACCGACCTTGGCGCTCATCAGGTGGAAGTTCTGCTCGGCAGGATCGCATACGGCCTCGCGGCGTGAAGGTGTGGCGCCTCGCCCGCCGGGCGTTCGCCGCGCTCGACGGCGCCGGGGCGCGTCTCTACGGCGGCCGCTGGAATCGGACCGGGCAGGCGGTCGTCTACACGGCGCAGAATCTTTCGCTCGCTGTACTCGAGGTGATCGTTCATCTGGAACTGGCGCCGGAACTCTTCCCGCCGGACTACGTGAAGATCGAAATCGACGTCCCTGACGAGGTTGCTATCGAACGCGTCGGGGTCGTGCCCCGCACTGCCACGGCTACGCTCGAATTGGGTGCGCGCTGGTATGCACGTGGCGGGACGGCCGGTTTGCTCGTGCCCTCGGTAATCGTCGCCGAGGAGCACAATCTTTTGCTCAACCCGGGTCATCCCGACTTTGCGAAAATCCGAAGCCGGCGGCCCCGTCCGTTTGGTTTCGACGCGCGCCTGCTTGAGCGGAACTAAACGCAGAGTTTGCGGATTTGGCGAACAGGTTCACGGGACGACCAATCAGCGCGTGCAGAAGTTGGCGATGTCATTCGCGGTATTGTGGCTGATATCGGGGCAGCAGGTTGGGAAGATTTCCGTGCCGTGGATGGTTCCCATCACCTGCCGGCAGCGCGCGCGCACGCCATTGTGCATGAGGAGCCGGTAAAAGCTGATCCCTTCGTCGCGTAGCGGATCACACTCATTGACGCTGATCACGGTGGGCGGGAACCCCGCGACGTCTTCGGCGGTGGCGAACGCCGGCCAGGCCAGCGGGTTGCGCGCGCGGAAGGCCTCGATCCCGTAACCCATCGCGCCACGATTGTTGTGCAAGTCGAGCAGAATCTCGTTGTTTTCGGTTGAGGACGGATATTGCGATTGAGGCCATTCACCCGCGATATAGGGGCACAGAGCATACAGCCCCTTGATGAACCCGAGGTCGCCGTCGCGCTTCAGTTTCAGTCCGGTTGCGAGGGTGAGATTCCCGCCGCCGCTCTCGCCTGCGACGATAATTCGCGTCGGGTCGATATTGAGCGCCGCGCTGTTGGCGTGAACCCACTTCACGCCGGAAACACAATCATTGAGGCCTGCCGGAAACGGCGCGACTTCGGGAACCGAAGAGGCGACCAGCGCATTGCGAAAGTCGACCATGGCCACGGCCACGCCGTTGGCGGCGATCATCTTGCCCCATGCCCGGTAATTTCCCGAATAGCACGACATGATGGTCATGCCGCCGCCGTGAATGTAGTAGACACACGGGACGGACGCGGAATTGTCAGGACGGATGAACTGGATATTGATCGTGTTGCCATCGGGAGCCGACACGACGCGTTCGATGCGAATACTCAGTCCCGCCGATGGTGCGACGGTTTCATCGTCAAAGGCGTCGAGCATTGCCGCCATCGCCGCAGCCTGCTTTTTGCCGGAATCGCTATTCGCCGCGGCCAACATATCTTCGCGGCTCGCCACATCTCCGGTGGCGGTCAACACCCCAAGGCTGCCGAATACGGCTTTGAGACGCGGGTCGATGCGGGGATCTTCGGCAAGTTTCGAGGCCATAGCGTTTTACTCCGGGATTTCCCTTTTAGTTAAGGATGAACTCACTAAAGTTCGATTTCTTCAGAAACTCTCAATGCGGGAATTCGACCAGCACCTTGGCGCGGGAGCCGGGCCGCCGCAGCGCCTGGAACATTTCGGGCACCTGTTCGACCTTGATGATGTCGGTGACCATCGGTTGCGGCTTGATGCGGCCGCTCGCCAGCGCCTGGATCGTTTCGTCGAAATCGGCCGGGTCGTAGCCCAGCGAAAAATTCACGCTGATCTCCTTGAAGATGCATTGAACAGGCTGAATTTCGTCGGCCTCCATGCAGACCCCGACAACCACGATCTGGCCGCGCGGTCCGATCATGCTGACCGCGTTGCCGAGCGTGCCCTTGACCCCGACGCATTCGAAGATCAGCTCGGGCGTGTGTCCGGTCATCTCGCGCACCTGATCGGCGGGACTGCGCTCCTGCGGATTGACGACGACATCAGCGCCGAGCCGGCGGGCGAGCTCGCTACGCCCCGGCGCCATCTCCGAGACCACGACGGTCGCGCCCTTGCCCTTGGCCCAGGTGAGGGTAGCGAGCCCGATCGGTCCGGCGCCCATGATGATCACCGTCTCACCGGGCTTGACTCCCGATCGCTTGACCGCGTGCAGGCCGACCGACAACGGCTCGACCAGGGCGCCGTCGCGGGAGCTGACGTTGTCCGGCAACTTGAAGAGGCTCGTCGTGGCGCAGGCGACGTACTCGGCGTAGGCCCCCGGCAACTGGCCAAGTCCGAGACCCTTCAGCTTGTGACAATGAATCTCCATGCCGCGTTTGCAGCGCTCGCATTCACCGCACATCACGAAGGGCAGCGCGGCGACCCGCTGGCCGACCGTGTAGTTGCGCACGTCCGGGCCGACCTCGCAGATCTCGCCGCAGAATTCGTGGCCCATGATGGTATCCGGGCGCATCCCGAAGCCGTACTGGCAGGCGTGCAGGTCCGAGCCGCAGATGCCGCAATTATGCACCTTGAGGACGACCTCGCCCGCGCCGGCCTTGGGGGTCGGCGCGTCGATCAGCCCCATCTCGTTCACTTTCTTGAATGCCACCGCCTTCATGATCTTCCTCTTGCTGATCGATCGGTTCGTATTCGTGACGCGGTTCGCCTCTTAACCCTCTCCTTGTCCAGGCCTGCCCTCGAGGAGCGAAGCGACGAAGGGGAGAGGGCGGCGTCTTCGCCGGGTGAGGGCAGCTTTTCGACGCTTATTCAAAGCTGAGGGCGGCGCTGTCCTTCTGCTGGACCAGCTCGATCTTGTAGCCGTTGGGATCCTCGATAAAGGCGATTTCCGGACCGCCGAACTTCATCGGTCCCGGCTCGCGCACGACGTTGACGCCACGCTGCTTGAGGTCCGCGCATTTCTTGTAGATATCGTCGACGCTGATCGCCAGATGACCGAAGGCGCTGCCCTGATCATAGCCTTTTTTGCCCCAGTTATGGGTGAGTTCGATCACGGCGCCGTCTTTTTCCTCATTGTAGCCGACGAAGGCGAGCGTAAATTCACCGCTTGGGAAGTCCCGTTTGCGCAGGAGCTTCATCCCCAGACCGTCGCAGTAGAACTTGAGCGTCTCGTCGAGGTCGTTGACGCGGATCATCGTATGGAGCAGGCGCATCGGTCATCTCCTTGCGGTCGCGGCCCGGCGACCGCGACAATTGTGGTTATGCGAGCAATTTCCCGCGATTCGCGGAGCCGTGTCAATCGAACCGACGAAAGCAGAACGCTGGTCCGTAAAGGTGCGTTGCAAATAACCCGGGAGATAAAGAATAATGACGATAAGGCAGAAAGCGGATGGCACTGAACATCAAACATCCTGAAGCCGACCGGCTCGCGCGGGAACTGGCCGAGAAAACTGGCGAAACAATCACGGAAGTAGTGATCGAAGCCCTTCGGGAGCGCCTTGCGCGGGAGGAGGGGCGTTTGGCTCCTCAGACTTTGGCCGAGGAGATCCTCGCGATCGGGCGGCGATGCGCCGCATTGCCGGAGCTCGATTCGCGAACGCCCGACGAGATTATCGGTTACGACAAACACGGCGCGTTTGACTGACCGTGGTGATCGATACTTCGGCGTTGATCGCGATCCTGCTCGACGAGCCCGAAGCCGCGGCCTTTGCGAAGGCGATTAGTGCGGACTCCCGACGGCTGATATCCGCGGCTTCCGCACTGGAAACCGCGATAGTTATCGAGGCACGTCGGGGTCCCGCCGGGGGGCGGGAGCTGGATCTCCTGCTCCATCGCGCACGCATCGAGGTGGTGCCGTTTACGGCATCCCATTATGAGATTGCACGCGCGGCGTGGCGACGCTTTGGCCGCGGCAACCATCCGGCGCGCCTTAATTTCGGCGATTGCTGTGCCTACGCCTTGGCGCAGTCTTCGGGTGAAGCCCTTCTTTTCAAGGGAGACGATTTCGTCTTAACGGACGTCCGCACCGCCCACTAATCCACACTGACAGGCCCGCCGCGCACTGCTTGAGTCTCCGTCGGGTTAAGTCTAAGTCTGGGACCTGAGAACGCGACGCGCCGGATTGGCTTAGCGACCGGCCGCAGGTGACCACGCAGATGGACTTCAACTACAGCGCCGAGGATGAAGCTTTTCGCCGCGAGTTCCGCACCTGGCTTACGGCCAACGCCCCGCGCGAGGGGATGCAATCGCTGGCCGGCGGCTTCGAGCAGGACGAAGCCGACTGGAAGCGCAAGCTCGCCTGGTATCGCAAGCTCGCGAGCGGCGGCTGGACCTGCGTCGACTGGCCGCGCGAGTACGGGGGGCGAGGGCTCGGTATCCTCAAGACCGTCATCTATCACGAGGAGTTGCAGCGCGTTAACGCCCCCTTTCCGTTCATCGGTTCGGGTCCCTCGCTGGTGGGACCGACCCTGATGCAATGGGGCACGGCGGAACAGAAGCAACGCTTCGTCCCGAATATCATCAGCGGTGCGGAGGTCTGGTGTCAGGGCTATTCCGAACCCAACTCGGGCTCGGACCTCGCATCGCTGCAGACCCGCGCGGTGGAAGAAGGCGACTACTACGTAATCAACGGGCAGAAGATCTGGACCTCGCAGGCGCAATACGCCGACTGGGCATTCGTGCTCTGCCGGACCGATCCGACCGCCCCGAAGCATCGCGGGATCAGCTACATCCTGGTCGACATGAAGACGCCCGGCATCACGGTGCGTCCGCTGGTGCAGATGAGCGGCACGAGCGGCTTCAACGAGGTCTTTTTCGACGACGTGCGCACGCCTAAAAAATTGCTGGTCGGCGAAAAGAACAACGGGTGGCAGGTCGCGATCGCGACCCTGATGTTCGAGCGGGGCGTGAGCGGCGGCGGTCAGCCCTTAGTCGCGGTCATCGACGAGCTGGTGAGCCTCGCGCAGCGGATCAAGCGCAACGGACATCCGGCGTGGGAGGACGCGAGCGTGCGGAATCGAATCGCGGAGTTCAAGTGCGAGGCCGAGGCGCTCAAGTACACGAACCTGCGCCAGTTGACGCGGCGGCTGAAAGGACTACCGCCGGGGGCGGAGGGCTCGATCATGAAGCTCTGCGCGACGGAGCTGAATATGCGGATCGAGCTGTTCGCGATGGAGCTGCTGGGACCGTGGAGCCAGCTCGAATTCATGTCGCCGCATGCGATCGACGAGGGCCGCTGGTCGTATCGGATGCTGAGTGCGCGTGGCGGCACGATCGCGGCGGGCACGAATCAGATTCAGCACAACATTATCGGCGAACGCGTCCTCGGCTTACCCAAGGGGTGAAGAGTGCGGATCCCCTTTGTCATTCTCGCGCGTCTGCCACTAGCGGAGCCGAAGGCGAAGCGAGCAGGCGAGTCCGCGAGCCGCGTCAAATATTTGTCTGGCGCGCGAGAGCCTGCCCTGAGTCCCTCGAAGGGAATCCCGGTTCCGGATGTCTAGTGCGCCGGGTACCGCATAAGATACCGCTAGATTCTTCGCTTCGCAGACTCCGCTCAGAATGACAAAAGGGGCTTGTCATACAAAAAGGAGCAGGATCATGCTGAGCCGCGCTCACAAGTCATCCTGAGAGTTTGTGAAATTTTCGATTCGTGCAAGAGAGCCCTCAATTGTCATCCTGAGCCGGCGAGCAACGCGAGCCGTGTCGAAGGACCTTCGCGCAGCGGGTTCCTTGCCCTCTTACGTTTATGTCATGTCCAATCGTACGCATGTTTGTCTGTCGAGTTGACCAACTCGATCGCACCAGGCAGGTCGCTGCGCGCAGGTCCTTCGACACGGCTCGCGTTGCTCGCCGGCTCAGGATAACAAAAGGTATTTTTCAGTACAAAAAGTAGCAATGTCATTCCGAGCCCTTCGTCGCTCGCGCTCCTCAGGGCCAGGCTCCGTCTCCGGGATCGAAGAGTACCCGCCAGCCGACGACTTATTAATTAACTTAATCAATGGGCAGCGCACTAAATAATGCTTTCACCTGATGCGGTTAATATCGCCGGGGTTGATCAAATCCGGGGCGAGCCAGCCGTCGAGGTCATACTCGGCCATGAAGCCGTCGACGAATTTGCGCAACCGGTCCGCGTCGCCTGTCGCGATCGCGGTCGGCAGATTCTCGAGCCGGATATTCTCGTAATTGCCCGCGTAGTTGCGCTCGTAGAGCTCGTGACGGCCGCCGAATTCCGTGCCGACCGCGTCCCACAGGATTTTGAGCAGCTTGACCCGTTCGAGGGCGTCGTAGCCATTTGAGCCACGCAGGTATTTATCCAGGTACGGGCGCAGTTCCGGAGTCTTGAAATCGATCGCGTGCGAATTGAGGTAAATGAGCCCGCTCGAAATCGTCTGCTCGGCGATCTCCTTGACCCGCGGATAGGCGATCGTCGCGAGAAAGCGGTACGCCATCCCGTAGTTCATATTCGGCTGGACGGCGCCGTTGACCCACTGCTCCGGCGACTTGACCATCGCGTCGGATATCGCCCAAAAGATATTGCGCCAGGCGAGCACCTCGCCGACCTGTACCTGTCCCGCCCGCATCTCGCTGACGCCAATCGCGTCGGCCGCCTTGAGCATCAGGCCGGCCAGAAAATCGAGCTTGACGGCGAGCCGCGTGCATCCGTGCAGTGTGAAGCGCGGAATGAAGCCGGAGCGCGGAAAAAAGGTGTTGGCCTTTTCGAGGTCGCGATACGCGAACAGGTTTTCCCAGGGCACCAGCACCTTGTCCATGATAAAGATGGCGTCGTTCTCGTCGACCCGCGAAGACAGCGGGTAGTCGAACGGACTACCCATCGTCGCCGCCGTCATCTCGTAAGAAGCGCGGCAGATCAGCTTCACGCCGGGACTATCCATCGGGATCATGGCGAACAACGCCATCTCGGGCCGGCCGAGCGGGGTCGGACCGTAAAAGCCGATGAAGTTATGATGAGTGAGCGCGGAGCCGGTCGCGACCACCTTGGCGCCGCTGACGATCACCCCGGCGTCGGTCTCCTTCTCGACGTGAACGTAGACGTCCATCACGTCGCCGGGCGGCCGTCCCTTGTCGACGGGCGGGTTGATGATCGCATGATTCAGGAAAAGGCAGCGCTCCTGAACTTTGCGATACCAGTTCAAGGCGTTTTGCTGATAGGGCGCGTAGAACTCCGGGTTGGCGCCGAGCGTGCCGGTCAGACTCGCCTTGTAATCGGGCGAACGGCCCATCCAGCCGTAGGAGATTCGCGCCCACTCCGCGATCGCGTCACGCCCGGCGACGAGCTCGTCACCGCTCCTTGGTACTTTGAAGAACTTGTGGGTAAAGCCGCCATTGCCCGTATCGGTCGGCGTGGTCAGCACGGCCTGACGGGCCGGATCGTGCAACGCGTCGTACATCCGCGCGATCATCCGCGCCGAGTTGCGAAAGGCCGGATGGACCGTCACGTCTTTGACGCGCTGGCCGTAGATCCAGACTTCGCGCCCGTCGCGGATACTCGCGAGGAACTCGGCGCCGGTGAAGGGTCGATCGGTCGAGGGTTGATTCATCCGGCATCTCGCTTTGCGCGCGGAAGGGTCCGCGCCCGGGTGGGGCTGACGCTCTCCCCTCTGGTCATCGATCGTTGGGGTGGACGCAACTCGCGGACGCCGCGTCCAAGGCGGCGGCGCAGCAGTACGCGCAAGGTGACACCGTCCGCATAGCCGACGCTGGACGCGATCTGGTCCACGGTCTCATCGCTCGTTTTCAACAGATGCACCGCGCGTTCGACGCGTAAATCCTGGAAGTACGACAGCGGGGACTTGCCTAAGACCTTGTGCATGCGGCGCGTCAGCGTACGTGTGCTCGTTCGCGTGGCCCGCGCGGCTTCCTCCAGGGAGAAACCCTTCGCCAGCCGCTCACGGGCCCAACGCTCGAAACGCTCGACCGCGGGATCGGCATGGGCCAGATGACTCGGGATCATATACGCCGCCTGCGATGGACGAATATCGACGACAAGGTACTTCGCCGTCAAGGCGGCGAGATCCGGACTGGCCTGCCGAATTATCCACAACGCGAGATCAAGGTGACTGAGCGCCGCGCCGGCGGTCACGAATCGACCGGAGGGTACGAGGATGCGCGATTCATCCAGGCGGACCTTCGGATACCGTTGACGAAACAGCGGCGCCAGCCACCAGGTCGTGGTCGCTTCATGGCCGTCCAGCAACGTCGCCTCGGCGAGCACGAAGGTACCAATACAAGCGGCCGCGATCAGGGCACCCTGGTTCGCCCAGCGCCGCAGGGTCGCCCCGGCGTCACTCACGTCGGGCCGCGCCAAGGCGGCCAGTAAAGGTTCGGGCATCTTGTAACCGAGTGCCGGCACGACGACCAGGTCCGGCGTCGCCCGATCAGTAGCCGGGTCAACCGGCACACTCATCCGGTGAGCGGTATGCACGGTCTCGCGGACAGCAACGGTACTGACTTCAAAGCGACTCGCGGTGACGCCGAAGAGTTCGGCCAGTTCGTTGGCAGTGCCCAAGGTGTCGAGCACGATCGCCAGACCGGTGTCGAATACGCCCTCGAGGGCTAGAACATTGACTTTCATGGCGAGAATAATACCGAAATTGTCAATATCGCCAATAGACGATCCCGTCGGGCAAGCTTATTTTGATGTCCGAAGAACGAAAAACCGTTCTACGAGGAGAACCAAGCAATGAAGTTGTACGGCATAGATCTCAGTAACTTCGCGTCAAAGTGCCGGATCGTGATCTACGAGAAGGGGTTGAGCATCGAGAAGGTCAACCCTCCGGGCGGGATGGGCTCGGCGGAATACAAGGCGGTGAACCCGCTGGGCAAGATTCCGGCGCTCCAGCTGGACAACGGACAGGTGATCGCGGAATCCGAGGTTATCAACGAATACCTCGAAGACAAGTTTCCCGAAAAGCCACTACTGCCAAAAGATGCGGAGAGTCGCGCCAAGGTCCGGTCGTTCAGCCGCTTCCATGATCTGTATCTGGATCCGCCGTTGCGCGCGCTGTTGCCGCAGGTCTTTGGCAAGAAGCTCGACGACACGTTTGTGCACGACAGGCTGGCGGAGATTAGTGGACGCCTGGATCAGCTGGAAGGGATGATCGGCCGTCCATGGGCGGCGGGGGACGCGTTTACCATGGCGGACGCGGCATTGACGCCGACGATCTTCCTGATGACCAACCTTCTGCCGCTGTTTGGCGCCAAAAGCCCTCAGGAAAATCGGCCCAGATTGACCGCCTGGTGGGCGCAGGTACAAGAACGCCCCTCGACCAAAAAGACGCTCGGTGAGCAGCAGGCCGCGATGGCCGCATTGATGAAGAAGTAGGCACGCCTCGTGCGCGGGGCGAAATATTCGCTCCGCGCACGAGCGAGTCCTGAAGTCGCTTTCGCATACGAGATCGCCATGCCTGTTCACGTTGTGCAGCTCGGAAGTCCGCGTCTTCCCGGGGAGGGATTACGCATCGGCACGGTGCGGCGGCCGCCCCGCGGCGTGCCCAAGACCGCGTTCGCTTCGCGCAACTACTACGACGTCTGGCTGCCCGCGCTCGCGCCGAGCGAGGAGTTGCGCAAGTTCGGAGTAGCGGCCAAGAGCGAAAAAGACTGGCGCACTTTCGTCCGACGCTACCGGACTGAAATGAATCAGCCGGAGAAGCGCTGCCTGCTTGACCTGCTGGCGGCGCTATCGCGCCAGACGAGCTTTGCGGTCGGATGCTATTGCGCCGACGAGCATCGCTGCCATCGCTCCATCCTGCGCGAGCTCCTTGCCGAGCGTGACGCAGTCTTCGGCTGATGAACGAAATGACGAGGAGAATACGATGGCGGAACGAGTGCGGATCATTGGCAGTTATCTGTCACCCTATGTTCGCAAAGTCCTGGTGGTTCTCGATCTGAAGGACATTCCTTACGAAATCGACCCCATTGTCCCGTTCTTCGGCAACGATCATTTCTCGCAAATCAGCCCTGTGCGGCGTATTCCCGTACTTCTCGATGATCAGATCACGCTGGCCGACTCGACGGTCATTTGCCAATACCTGGAAGACCGCTATCCGGAGCCGACGCTCTATCCCGCCAAAATCGTTGACCGCGCCCGCGCCCGCTGGCTCGAAGAGTACGCCGATTCGCGCATGGGCGAGGTGTTCATCTGGCGACTGTTCAACCAGGTCGCGATCAAGCCGAGCGTGTGGGGCGAAAAAAAGGATACGGCAGTGGTCGAAAAAACTCTCCGGGAAGATGTGCCGCAAGTGCTCGACTATCTGGAGACGGAAGTTCCAACTCAAGGTTTCATCTTCGGCAATGTCTCCATTGCTGACATCAGTATCGCCTGCTTCTTCCGGAATGCGGCATTCGCGAGGTTCGAGGTCGATGCTGCGCGATGGCCGCGCACGGCGGCGTTTGTCGACCGGGTATTGAAGCTGGACAGTTTCGCGAAACTCAGACCGATCGAGGAGCGGTTGCGACGCACGCCGCTCGCCCAGCATCGGGCGGTCCTGACGGCGGCCGGCCTGCCGGTGACGCCGGTCACCTGCGGAACGACGGAGCCGCGCCGCGGTGTCATGAACATCGATTAACCCGCCACCACTTTCGCAACGGCGCTCCATTGATCCTGCTTAACTGCTCGGCGGCCGATGTGATTACATTACGATAGCGGGTACCCGCCAATTATGGGTGGGACTCGATCAGGGGAGAAGCGATGGACTTCAAATACAGTGAGGAAGCCGAGGCCTTTCGCGCGGAGTTCCGTGCATGGCTCGAGGCCAACCCGGCCGGCCACGACAGTGCCGACAATCTGGTCGGCGAGTTCATGGACGCGGGCAGCGCGGGCTGGCAGCGCCATCTCGCGTGGCATCGCAAGATGCACAGTGGCGGCTGGGTCGGGATCACATGGCCCAAGGCCTACGGCGGGCGCGGGGCCAAACTCGAACAGAGTATCGTGTTCGGCGAGGAACTGGCCCGGGTCAAGGCGCCGACGCTGGTCAACGGTCTGGGGATCGCGCTGGTCGGGCCCACCCTGATGCATTGGGCGACCGAGGAGCAGAAGAAGCGTTATTTGCCGAAGATTCTCTCAGCGGAAGAGATCTGGTGTCAGGGCTATTCGGAGCCGAATGCCGGTTCGGATGTCGCCGCCTTGCAGACCCGGGCGGTCGAGGATGGCGACGACTTTATTGTCAACGGCCAGAAGGTCTGGACCTCCGGGGCGCATCAGGCCGACTTGTGTATCCTGCTCGCACGCACGGACCCAGCCGCCCCCAAGCATAAGGGGATCAGCTACCTGCTGGTGGATATGCATACGCCCGGCGTGACGGTTAAGCCCTTGGTGCAGATCACCGGCGATCGCGGCTTCAACGAAGTCTTCTTCGAAGATGTTCGCGTGCCCAGGAAGAATCTGGTTGGCGAGAAGAACCAGGGATGGCAGGTGGCGGTGACCACGCTCGCCTTCGAACGCAGCAGTATCGGGTCGGGGTCGGCGCGCGACACGCTCACGGCGGTGCGCGAGCTCGCGGCCCTGGCGCGACAGATTCCGCGCAACGGTGGGACGGCATGGGACGACGCGAGCGTCCGCCAGCAGATCGCGAGCTTCGCCTGCCAGGCGGCGGCGTTGCGTTACACCAATCTGCGCCAGTTGACCCGCCGCCTGAAGGGGCTGCCGCCGGGGCCGGAGGGTTCGGGCGCGAAGCTGGTCGTGAGCGACCTGATTCTGGGTACCGCCAAGTTCGCGATGGAGTTGCTGGGTCCCTTCAGCCAGTTCGAGCAGGACGCGCCCTTCGCCCTCGATGGGGGCAAGTGGAGCTACCGGATGCTCGGATCGCGGATGATGACGATCGCAGGCGGTACCAGCGAAATCCAGCGCAATATAATTGGCGAGCGCGTGCTGGGATTGCCCAAAGGATAGGCGCATTCGGATAGCCGATCCGGGGTCCCGAATCGATGCGGGCCCTGTTTTCATCGTGGCGAATCGATTAGCTGAATAAATTCGCGATCGCCGCCGTCGAATAAATCAAGAACGGTAGCTTCCCCTGCCGTTCTAACGGCTGCCATCCTCCCTGGCAGTCGGAAAGGCTGTTCGTGCCAGACGGGCAGCCTCCCGGCGGGTGCTGGTCAAGCCTTTCCCCCCTTGATCAAACGCCCGCCGCTTTTTTTCCATCCGCTGAAACCGGCGCCGTCGATCGACGTATAAGGGTTGCGCGAGGGGCGCTGCTTGACACCGCGACTCCGCGTCGGCATCGTGCAAGGCTCAATGGTTTGGTTGCGCAGGTCTTTGGTGCTCGTCCCCGTCGTCGCTTTTCTTTCGGCGGCGCTGCTCTTGAGCTGTGGCGGTGGCAGCAGCAGCACGACCCCTACGGGGCAGCCATTCTCGCTGATGAGCGTCGCGATCTGCCCCGGGCCGCCTCCGACCGCGAGACCGACGCCATCGCCGACCAAGGGCGCCTCACCAACCGCCACGCCGACCCCGCAATGTACGCCAACCGCGGAAGCTTCGATTGCCGGCTTGAGCGCTCCTGATAACACGGTTCAATTCAACGTGCAGGGCACCTACCAGACCAGCCCAAGCAGCAAAAAGAAGCTCTACTTTGATGATACCAGCGACCTGTCATTGCGCTGGAATTCTCAGCCGGCCGGGCTCGCCACCAGCGGCGTTGTGCCCGGTGAGTTCGTCGGGGTGGCGCCCGGCTGCGTCTGCCTGACCGCGGAAATCGCGCCGGCGATTAGTTGCCCGGTCAGCGTGTCGATTGCGACCACTGGATGTACGCCGTGTCCGACGCCTTCGCCTTTCAACCTCTGTCCGGGACCAACGCCGACTGTGACCCCGTCGAAGACGCCGAAAGCGACGCCATCGCCGTAGCGCACCGCCGGCCAAGATTGCGACTTCGATTTTTGCGTTTTGCCTGTTAACAAACGGTTCACACGGCTGCGCTGGCGATTTGACTCCCGGCGCTCCTGATCAATAGGCTGGCGAGTCGGGACCGGGGGGAATGGAAAAAGAAGCTCGGCGCGAGCAGGTGTTGCGTCACGCGAAGCGGATTTTCGCGCGCAAAGGTTACCATCACACCAACATATCCGACATTATCGCGCGGGCGCGGATCGCGCGCGGCACCTTTTACCTTTATTTCGAGAATAAGCGCGAACTCTTCGAAGAGTTGCTCGCCCAGGTCCTTGGCGAGCTACGGCTGCGCATCCAACGGCTGCGCGTCGGACCGGGCGAGCCCGATCCGGTCGAGCAACTGCGCTCCAACCTGCGGCGGGTGCTCGGCCTGGTGCTGGCGGAGCGCGAATTGACCGATATCCTGCTAAACCATGCGATGGGGTTCGATCGGGAGCTCGATACCCGGATCATCGACTTTTACGAGCAGGTCGTTGATCAGATTCAGCGGTCGTTGGACCTCGGGATTGAGATGAACCTGGTCCGGCGATGCGACACGCGCGTTGCCGCCTATTGTATCCTGGGCGGGATCAAGGAGGTGGTGGCGCAAGCCTCGCGCGCCCGGCGGCGCGATATCGCGATGCTTGCTGAGGAGATTCTCGGCTTCGGGTTGCGCGGTGTGGCCCGTCCGGAACTGATCGCGGGAATCCTGAGCCAGCACCGCCCGGAGGACGCTGTTTTGACGCGTGAACTAGACTGACATGTCAGTACATCGTCCGGCAAAGACGCGCGGTGCGCGCCCGGCGGCAGCGGGGGCGGCCTTTTACGACCTCGACGGCACGCTCGTCGCTCTCAACCTGATTCACACCGCGCTCTATCTGTTCTCGAATCTCGGCGAATGGACCGGGCGCGCGAGCTATCTGCTGAACTTCGCCGCGCGCATTCCGTCGTTGTATTTCGCCGAACGCCGCGACCGGTATCTGCTGAATGTCGTGCTCTTCGAGATGTTTAAAGGGGTCTCGCGCGATCGCCTCGAGGAACTGGGCGACGAATATTGCGAACGCGTGCTGATGGAAAATCTCTACCCGCAGGCGCGCGACATGATCGAATCGAATCGCGCCGCCGGACTCGAACCGGTGTTGGTCACCGGTTCGCCGGACTTTATCGCCGCGCCCCTCTCGCGGCGCCTCGGGATCGGTGACTACGCCGCCAACCGGCTGGCCTTCGTCCGCGGCCGCGCGACCGGACGCCTGGTGTCGCCGATCATGGCCGGTGACGAAAAGGCGCGCTGGTGCGCGGACTATGCGGCGGCGCGCCAGCTCGACCTGGGCAAATGCTGGGGCTATGCGGATTCACATTACGATTTACCGTTTCTCGCGGCCCTGGGCCATCCGGTGGCGGTCAACCCCGATCAGCGCCTGAGCGCGACCGCCCAAAGCCGGCAATGGCCGATTATTCACTTCAACCGACAGGGCCCACGTACCACCCTCGCGCGCGCGATGCGGGCGCAGGCCGAAAGCTGGATTTGGAGGTGGCTCGATGGCGCGGCCTGAAGCCCGTCTGAAGGAGCTCAAGTCGTCCGATCTCAAACACGAGATCGACGCGCGCCGCGATCTCGTCGTTACGCTCAACCGGCGCTCGGAGAACCGCCTGATCGCCTATGGCGAAGACTTCATGTTCGAGAAGCTGCCGGTCGGAACCCGGGTGGTCTATCCGCCCCCGCCGCTCGATCCCCTGCCCGACCCCGACACGGCAATCCGTTACGCCCTGCTCCATCCGCTGAATGCTGATCCGCTGTTCGCGCAGCTCAATCCGAACATGCGGGTCACGATCGCGATCGACGATATCAGCCTCCCCCTGCCGCAGATGCGCCGTCCGGATCTGCGCGAGCGGATGCTCAATTCGATCCTGCAGACCCTCGCGGATTACGGTGTGGACGACGTTCATCTGGTTGTCGCGACCTCGCTCCATCGCCGCATGACGGAGCGCGAAATTCGCCGGATGGTCGGCGAACGCGCGTTTCGGCAATTCTGGCCCGAGCGGCTCTACAACTTCGACGCCGAAAACCGCGCCGAGATCGTTATGATGGGCAAAACCGATCATGGCGAAGAGGTCTGGCTCTCGCGCCGTGCGGCGGAGTCCGACCTCGTCATCTATCTGAACATCAACCTGGTGCCGATGGACGGCGGTCACAAGTCGGTCGCGGTCGGGCTCGCGCCTTATCAGAGCCTGCGTCATCACCACAATCCGGCGACCCTGCGCGACAGCCATTCCTACATGGACCCGAACCGCTCGGCCCTGCACAACTCGGCGAACCGGATGGGCAAGCTGATCAATCAGCAGCTCAACGTCTTTTCAGTCGAGACCGCCGTGAATACCCAGATGTACGGCGGGATGCTCGATTTTCTGCAGAAGAACGAGGATCGCTTTTCCGATTGGGACCGGATGCGGCTCAAGGGTTTCCGCTGGACGCTCGGTTCGGTCTCGAATGACCTGCGCCGCCAGATGCTGCATCAATATGCGGCGCCCTATGGCCTGACCGGCGTCTGGGCCGGTGAGACCGAGACCGTGCATCGGCAGGCGCTGGCGAAGGTCTTCCAGCAGTACGCGGTACCGGTCAAAGGGCAGTCCGATATCCTGATTGTCGGCGTGCCGTATATCTGTCCCTACAACGTCAATTCGATCATGAACCCGGTCCTCGTGCAGTGCACGGGCATGGGCTACCTGTTCAACATGTATCGCAACAAGCCGCTGGTGAAACCCGGCGGCACGATGATCATCTGTCATCCGCTGCGCGACGAATTTCACCCGGAGCATCATCCGAGCTACATCGAGTTTTTCCATCGATGCCTGAGTGAGACCACCGACGCCACGGAGCTTGCCAACAAGTACGAGCACGAGTTCGCGCACAACCCGACCTACACGCACATGTACCGTTACGGCCACGCCTACCACGGCGTGCATCCGTTCTACATGTGGTACTGGGGCGAGCCTGCGCGCCAGCATTGCGGGCGGGTGATCGCGGCCGGTTGCGAGGAGCCGGAGGTTGCCGCGCGGCTCGGCTGGGAGGCGGCTGACACGCTCGATGAAGCAATCGCGATGGCGACTGCGGATCACGGGCGCTCGGCCAGCATAACTTATCTGCACCTGCCGCCACTGGTTATAGCCGATGTCGAATAACAACGGCGTACTCAACGGGGCTGTCGCGGCCCACCGCACGATGCCGCCGCTCGAAACGGTGCTGCGCAAGCGGCGCCTGCTCATCACGGGAGGCACCGGCTTTCTCGGCAAGGTGCTGCTCTCGATCCTGTTGCGGCATCATCCCGAAATCGGGCGTATCTTTCTGCTGATCCGCGGTGATCGCAAATCGAGCCTCAACCGTTTCCAGCGCGAGATTCTCGACTCGCCCGCCCTCGGCCCGGTACGCGAGTACCTCGGCGCCAGCTTCGACCGGTACGTCGAGGAACGGGTCGTGGTGGTCGCCGGCGATATTACCGAACCCGGTCTCATCACCGACGGCGCCGAGCTGCTGGGCGAGGGCGCGCTCGACGCGGTGATCCATTGCGCCGGGCTGGTGAATTTCGAGGCCGCGCTCGAAAAGGCGCTCGCGATCAACGTCACTGGCGTACAGCACGTCATCGAGTTCTGCCGCCGGCATCAAGCCGCCCTGCTGCACGTCTCGACCTGCTATGCGGCCGGCGCCGCCGATGGCCATCGCTACGAAGACGACGTGCCGATCGATTGGGCGCCGCTCAACCAGCGGAACTTTAATCTACAGCGGGAAATTCGCGACGCGCTCGCCGCGTGCCAGCGGGTCGAAGTGGAATCGCGCGATCAGGCCCATCAGGCGGAATTTCGTGCGACGATTGAGGACGGCGCGGAAGGCTTCGCCGCCAATGACGGCCATGAGCACGCGCAGGAGTCGCGCCGCAAGCAGTGGGTCGAGGAGCGCCTCAAGCAGATCGGCCGCGAGCGCGCGCTCGGCTGGGGCTGGCCCAACACCTACAGCTACACCAAGAGCCTGGGCGAGCAACTCGTGCTGGCGGCCGGCGACACCCTGGCGGTGACGGTCGCGCGTCCTTCCGTGATCGAAGGCGCCCTGCGCGATCCCCTCCCCGGCTGGAATCAGGGGGTCAACACCAGCGCGCCGCTGACCTACATGGCGGGCCGCGGCTACCGCTTCTATCCCGCCAAGGGCAAGCTCGTCCTCGACGTCATCCCGGTTGATCTGGCCGCGCACGCGATGATTCCGATTCTCGCGGCGCTGCTGCTCAAGCGGCAGCAGCCCATCTATCAACTCTGCACCTCCGACGTTAATCCCCTGCCGATGCGCCGGTTGGTCGAGCTCACCGCGCTCGGCAATCGCCTGCAGCATCGCCGCGCGGGTGGCGGTCCGATGGGCAAGCTGGCGCCCCATCTGGAAGCCGTGGTGGTTTCGCAGAACACTTATGAACTGGCGAGCCAGACTTTGCCCGCGATGCTCAAGCACGCGGCGGTGCTTGGTAAAACGCTGCTCGGGGACGAGTCCACGGCGGCGCGCGGCTTCGAGCGGCGGATCAACAGTATCGCGGATAACGCGGAGCTCGCACGCTCGCTGGTCGACGTCTATCGGCCGTACATCCAGGAGTTGGTCTACACCTTTCACGGCCGCAATATCCGCGAACTGTACGCGCAGCTCGCCGACGCCGACGTCGCGCGTCATCCGTTCCGCCCGGATCGGATTGATTGGAAGGACTATTGGATAAACATCCATCTGCCCGGTCTGCGCCAACATATTTTTCCGCAGCTCGACCTGCATACACGGACCCGGCCGCGCGCCCTGCTGCGCCACAAGACCCTGCTGGAGATGCTCGAGCGCGGGGCCGAGCGCTACGGCGCCCGGGTCGCGCTGGAAGCCCGCACCCCTTCCGGCCAACGCACCGCGATGACCTATCGCGAGTTGCGCGACGCCGCCCATCGCGCCGGACTGCTCCTGCGCACGCGCGGTATCAAGCCCGCGGACCGGGTTCTGCTGATTAGCGAGAACTCGCCGGACTGGGTAATCGCCTACTTCGCCATTCTTTATGCGGGCGCGGTCGCGGTACCGCTCGATCATCTGATTGCCCTCGAGGAGCTGCTGCCCATCTGCCGCATCGCGGAACCGCGGGCCGCCCTGCTCTCCTCCGGCTGCCAGAATCGTCTCGACCGGGCCCTGCGCGACGCGCTCGACGGTATCCTCGAAATCGAGCTCAGCGAGTTGCATCGCCCTTTTATTCTGCGCGACCCGGCCGCCGCCACGGTGAATGTCGAACGCAAGACGCTCGCGTCCATCGTCTTCACGTCGGGCACGACCGGCACGCCCAAGGGCGTGATGCTCAGTCACGGCAATTTCACCGCCGAGGTGATGATGCTGGGCCGGGTCTTCGCGCTCGACGGCAACGACGTGGTGCTCTCGCTGCTGCCGCTGCATCATACCTTTGAGTTCACCTGCGGGATGTTGCTGCCGCTCGCCAGCGGCGCCCGCATTGTCTATCCGCTGGGAATCGACGCGGCCAGCCTGGCGCGTACGCTGGCCGACGTGCGGCCGACCGCACTGATCGCGGTGCCGGCGCTGTGGGAAGCCGTCCATCGCCGGATCACCGACGAGATCGAAGCCCGGGGGCCGTTCTTCGCGGCGGCCTTCGCCCGCTTGCGCGATCTGCATCGGCTGCTCGACGGCGACTACCACCTGAATCTCGGTCATCTGATTTTTCGGCAGGCGCATAACGCCCTGGGCGGCCGGCTCAAGCTGGCGGTGAGCGGCGGCGCCGCGCTGCCGCAGCGGGTCGCGCAATTCTTCAATGACCTGGGGCTCAAGCTGCTCGAAGGTTACGGCCTTACCGAAACGGCGCCCGTGCTATGCGTGGCGCGGCCCGACGACCCGCTGATCCCGGGCTCCGTGGGCAAGCCGCTCGGCGGCGTCGAAATCCGGCTGGACGGCGCGGACGAAAGCGGCGTCGGCGAAGTGATCGCGCGCGGCGCGAACGTGATGAGCGGCTATTATCATAATGCGGCCGCCACCGCGGAAGTGCTTCGCGACGGCTGGCTGCATACCGGCGACCTCGGCCGTTTCGACGCTGACGGCGCTCTCTCCATCGTTGGGCGGGCCAAGGATGTCATCGTCGACTCCGGTGGCAACAACGTCTATATCGACGAGATCGAGGAGACTTACGGCCACTCACCGTACATCAAGGAGATGGCGGTGGCGGGACTCAAGGTGGCGCAGGGCGAGCAGGTCGCGGCACTCGTGGTGCCGGCCTACGCACGGGGCGAGAGCCGCCGCGCGGTCGAAGATCGGCTGCGCGAACATTTCGATAAAGTCGGCGCCGGACTGAGCGCGCACAAGCGCATCAGAATCCTCCGCTTCACCGATACCGAACTGCCGCGCACCCGCACCCGCAAGGTCAAACGCGCCGAAGTCGCGGCCGCACTCGAACGGATGATCCAGAATCAGCCGGGCGCGCGGACGCGCGGCGGCGACGAGATCGTGCCGTGGCTGGCCCACGCGCTGGAGCAGGTGGCCGGGGGCGCTACGGAAATTACGCCGGCGACCCGCCTGATCGAGGACCTCGGGCTCGACTCGCTCGCCCTCGCCGAACTGGCCGAAGCGATCGCGGTCAGGGCCGGGGTCGAGCTGAGCGGCGAGCAGCTCGCCAACGTCAGCACGATCGCGGACCTGCAAAAGCTGCTGACCGCGGGACAGAATCGCCCGCGACTACCCTCTTACGCCCGCTTCGCCCGACCCTATACCTTCGAGCTGCCCGGCCCGCTCAAGCGTCTCGGCGAAGCGGCGGTGCGCCGCACGTTGCAGGCCGCGCTGGACGGATGGCTTAAGCCGCGCATCATGGGACGCGGCAATATCCCCGCGAATCGCAACGTGCTGGTGGTGGCCAATCATTCGAGCCACGTCGACTTCGGTCTGGTGAGCCATGCGATGGCGGCGCACGGCCGCGAGCTGATCGTGTTGGCGGCGAAGGATTACTTTTTCAACAACGGTATTCGGCGCTTCATCGCCATCAATTTCACCCGGCTGATTCCGTTTGATCGCGAGCGCGCGCAACTCGAGTCGCTCGAAGAGGCCCTCGAGCAACTGCGCGCGGGCCGTAGTGTGCTGATGTTCCCCGAGGGCACCCGTTCGCCCGATGGCGCGATCCATGATTTCAAGAGCGGCGCCGGCTACCTCGCCCTGCATAGCGGATGCGACGTGCTGCCGATCCATATTCGCGGCTCCTACGACGTGCTCGGCAAGGGCAGTCTCATTCCCCGCCGCGCCCCCGTCGAGGTGCGGATCGGGTCGGTGCTCACGAGCGCCACCCTGCGCGCGGCGGCTCATGACACGGAAGGCCCGGGCGCGTATCGCAAGCTCGCCGATCTCATGCGCGACGCGGTCGTCGGGTTGACCGAGCAAGGGCGTAAGCGTGGCCGGTTGAGCCCGTCGTCGGCGGTGCCCTCGACGCCACGGACCGTGGCCGAAAAGCCCGGCACGGGACGCGCGGCGCGCAAGCAGGCCAAGGGGTGACTAACGTCGCTGAGGGCCAGGGACGACGTACCTCGTCCGCCGGTATGACCTTGTCCTTCGCCCAGTTGCTCGCCGCCCTCGCCCAGCCCGCCTGGTGCTGGGACTCGCGCACGCATGAACTGATTACCCGGCTGGCCATCGCTGCTTTGCCCGCGACCCCGCTCAAAACGGGCTTTGAGCGCAACACGGCACAACTGGAAGAATACTCGATCGAACCGGATACGGTGCTCAAGCACATGTATGGCGAAGCGGAAGCGCATCGTCATTACATCGACCTCGAATATTTTGGCGCCGATCCGTTTGCGAATCTGAATCCGGATTTCAACGCGATGGAACGTCGCTTCGGGATCAGAACGCTCGATCGCTCGGGCGTTCTGCCCTGGGCGATCGAGGCCGAAGCCGCGGCTACCGCTGGAGCCATGCGCGCCGGCGACTGTGCCGGACTCCTGCGCCATGCCGGCTATCTCGCGCACTACGTCGGCGACGCGAGCCAACCGCTCCATACGACACGCTTTTATGATGGCTTTACGGCGGAGGACCGTGGGATGCACGCGCGGCTCGAATGGTCGGTCGATCATCGAGTCAATGAGATCGAAGCGTTGGCGTCCGCCCAGGTGCGCTTGCAGCCGATTGTTTCGGTGTGGACCCCGGCGATCGCCGAGCTCAAGGAATCGAATGCGCTGGTTCAACAGGTCGTGACCGCCGACCGCACTGCGCGCGCGGAAGCCGGTCGCAGCCACGCGGAGTACACTCGCGCGCTAATGGGAATCGAGCAGGACATGATCATCCACCAGATCGCCGATGCGGCCTCCGTCCTGACCTCAATCTGGATCTATGAAGCCGATCAGGCCGGCACCCCGAGCATCTGTTCACCCTAGCGGGTCTCCCTAAAGCGTGGTCGGGTTTAAGATTCTTGACGCAGCTCGCAGACTCGCTTGCTCGCTCCGCGCGGCAGCGCGCTCCGCTAGCTTCCTTAATGCGGCGGCCACGCGATAATATTCCTCGATGGACTGGTGGACGAAGAGACCCGACAACGAAGCGCGTTCAATCCGGGGCCGCTACTCGCGCCCCTCGGTGAGCGAGATTATGGACGATCTGCTGGTGGGCGAGTATCCGCGCCTGGGCGATCTGGACTGGCTCAAGGACGAGTATCGCATCAGCGCGATCCACAATCTGCAGGACGACATCGACCTGCATATCAATGGGCTCGACGAGCTTGAGCTGCGCGACGAGTGCAGCCGGCTCGGGCTGACGTTTGTTCGCACCCCGATTCACGATGGCAGTGCCGACGACATGGCCGCGCGGCTGGTGCATGCGCTGGACGCCCTCGGCAACCTGATCGAGGACGAGCAACGCGTCTTTCTGCACTGCAACGGCGGGCTGAATCGCGCGCCAACTGTCGCGATCGGCTGGCTGCACGCCCAGCGCGATATGTCCCTCGACGAAGCGATGTACTACTTCAAGCAGCGCCGGCCGTGCGGTCCCTTCATGACGGTGCTCGAGGGTCATTTTGGCCCGCGCGATCAGAAGCCCGCACGCTAAGCCCGATGGTGTGACGGAGGGCGGCGTCGCGGGCGTATCGGCCGCGGGCAGTCTGTCGCGCGCAAATCCGCTGCGAGAAAATCTGCTCAGATTTTGCGCCTGGCTGATTCACCTCTATACGGCTTCCGGCGCGATCATCGGCCTGCTGGCGATGCACTTTACCGCCCATGACGACTTTCGCACGGCCTTCGTCCTGATGGCGGTCGCGCTCTTTATCGACGCGACCGACGGACCGCTGGCGCGCGCCGTCGCGATCCGCAAGCGCGTGCCTGAATTCGATGGCACCACCCTGGACAATATCGTCGATTTTCTGAATTATGTCGCGGTGCCGGCCTTCCTGATGGTTCGCGCCGGGCTGCTCGTCGTGGGCAACGCAGGGCTCGCGAGCGCGGGGTTCGTGATGCTCGCGAGCGCCTACGGCTTCTGCCGGGTCGACGCGAAGACCGCCGATCTCTATTTCCGCGGTTTTCCCTCGTATTGGAATCTTGTCGCGTTTTATCTCTTCTGCCTGGGCTGGGCGCCCGCCTTGAACACCCTGATCGTCATTGCGCTGGCGATCCTGGTTTTTATGCCGGTGAAGTTCATCTATCCCAACCGCACCGTGCGGATGCGAGCGTTGACGCTCAGTCTGATCGCCATCTGGGCGATCGTGACCGCGACGCTGCTGATTGAACTCCCGCGCATCAATCCTGTTTTGCTTTACTCCTCGCTGGCGTTCGTCGTTTACTACTTTGTTATGTCGGCCGTCTTGCAAGTAACATCGCCGGGACCCGGTTCGCTGCGGGTCTAGTGGGTCAACTATGGCCGCTGATGTAATCCCCGCGACGCCCGCCTGGCTCGAGATACTAAGGGGCAACGCCCCGGTATTGTTGATCGCGCCGCATGGCGGCCGCGCCGGGGCGGCGGCCCGTGCGACGCTCCATCCCAAGGTCAACGACCTCGAGACGGCGGCCATCACCCGCGAACTCGCGGAGCGGCTCGACGCCACCGCGCTCGTGAACTCGGGCATGGACCGCAATGATCTCGATTGCAACCGGCTGTCGCAGGTTATGGAGCGCGAGCCCTGGCTGCTCGAGACGATCGCGGACGAAGTCGCGCGTATCACGGCCCGCCACGGCCGCGTGACCGTCCTGCTGATCCACGGCTGGAACATTATCGAACCCCGGGTCGATCTCGGGCTGGGCCTGAAGGAGCGCAACGGCCGGCTGCATCCGACGCGCGGCGCGCATATCGCGGCCGACGACGAATTCATCCAGGATACCGCCCACGCGCTCGCGACCCGTTTGCGTCAGGCCGGGATCGTGACGACCTTCGGACTGCGCTATCCGGGGGGCGCCGCACAAAATCTGTTGCAGGCCTTCACGCCGCGTCACGCCGCGAGCGATCATCCCGCGGTGCGCCGGCTCGCCAATTTGGCGGCGACCGGCGTGATCAATGCCTTGCAGCTCGAGCTTTCGGTTGCGGTGCGGCTCGCCGGCGACGTGCGGCGGAACATGATCGACGCGGTCGTCGCGACTTTCGGCCCGCCTCGGGGTGACGGCGCCAGCCGGTCCGCGATCGCCGTCGTGCGCGACGCACCGCCGAAGCCGGCGCGTAAATCCGTAGCCAGCTCGGCTAACCTTCCCCCTTTTCGCATCGGGGTCGAATTCTACGACCCGGCAATCGGTCTCGGCGGCATGGCCAGCTTTGATTTTGGACCGAACGCCGCGGGCGGGCGCATCATGATGCTGTTCGAACGCCGCCGCGTCGCGCTTTTCACGGGCGAGGGCGGAGCAGTGCGAATCGGCGACAGCGTCGCACTGGGGCCGTTGACCCTGGACGGCGGTGCGGGCAGCAGCGGCCTGCGTTTCCACGGTCCCGCCGTGGTCGTCGACGACGGTACGGCCTATCTGAGCGTCGAGGGGGCGCTCGCCGGGGGACGACTCGATCCCGCGATGGAAGTCGACACGACGCTCGAGTTCGCAGATGGTGCGCCGCGTTTTGGCGACGTGCTGGGCCGGCTCGAAGCAATCATCGCGCAGCTCGCCCAGGCTCGGGCCGGCGCCGACGAAGTCGCGCCGATCATCGTGCCGCGCTCCAGCTTCGGCCGCTTACGCGGCGCAGTCAGCTTCGACGGTGCGCGCCACCGGCTCGACGCGATCGCGCGGGTCGGCGTTTCGTTCACCGGGCTCGGGACGCGGAACTTCGCTCAGCGCCGGATGGTCTGGGCCTGCCTCGATGGCGTACAACCGCACGAGGCCCTTGAGCTGAGCGCGCTGGAATTTGACGCTTCGCCGACCCATCGTAGTGCCGCGCTGCTCGCTTGCGGCGCCTGGCAGCAGGCCCAACTTTGCGGCCTCGAGCTTGAGGCGGCGTCGCCCTACGTGCCGCCGGACAAGATCGCCGCGTCAATCATCGACGCCTCGCGCGTAATTGCCCTGGAGGGAGTTCCCGACACCTTCATGACCCTATCCCGGCCCGGACCTGACGGCAGCCGAATCCACACGTCTTTAGGCTTCGCCCGTTATCGAATCGACGGCCGCGAGAGCGCCGGCATGTACGAATACTCGCGCCGCGCGGGAACTGCGACGCTCGACGGAGCGTCCAGTACAGGGGATTAGCCGCGTCGCTTAGAACGGACATTGCTATCCTTCTATAGCAAGTGTACAAGCTCTATTTTGTTGGCTCCGTATCCGCCAAACCGAAGCGTCCCCCTGTCTGGAGGTAAGCCAAATGAACCGATTCGCACAACTGGGCTGTGTGGTAGTTCTTAGCTTTTTGGGCGGCTGCGGCGGCTTAACCAACGCGGCATCTAGTGGTGATGCGCCTGCAGTGCAGGCGCTGATAGACAAGGGGGCCGACGTCAATGCCAAGAACCTCGCTGGAACGACGCCGCTCATATGGGCCTCGCAGAATGGTCACCTTGATGTGGTGCAGCTGCTGCTCGACAAGGGAGCCGACGTTAACGCCAAGCAGAATAACGACGGTGCGACCGCGCTGATGATAGCCTCCTACTTCGGTCACGTTGACGTGGCGCAGGCGCTGCTCGCCAAGGGGGCCGACGTCAATGCTATGGCGAATACCGGCGAGACCGCGCTGACAGGGGCCTCCGCAAACGGCCACCCTGAGGTGGTACAGGCACTGATCGAAAGCGGGGCCTCTAGCCAGGTTGCCGTCAACGGCACGTCCCCGGCGTTCGCGCCCGGCGTTGGCTTTGCTCAGCCTTTGCCTTATGGTGAAACTGCTATGGGCATACAGTCGGACCTTAACCAAGCGGCCGTCCAGAATCAGATCAATAACCGGTGGGACGCCGCCGTCATGAACCGGATGCGCTGAGGAAAACTGGGACGGAGATTCTGCGCACCCCGAGATGTTGAGAGTTCTCGTCAGAAACTGGTTTTCAAGCCCAGAAGATTGGTCGCGACCGTTAGATGGCCGTTGATTGAGCGGAGACCTTAGGCCTGGTGGCGTGATCGATCGCCTGCGCGATCGCTGAGAGCTGCTTGGCCAGGGGCGTATCGGGATATTCGCGCACGAAGAGGATACCGCGATCGGTGCTTTCCGCGAGGTGGGGATCGAAGGGCAACCGCTCGATCAGTGGAATACCCAGATCGTGCGCGACCGGGGCGACGGACCCCTGCGGCATCAGCGGCCGCACCGAGTGACAGCCCTCGCAACTGAACCCGGCCATATTTTCGATTACGCCGATCACCGCGGTGGCATTCGCCGCCGCCACCTCGCCCATAGTGCGCGCGGCCCGGGCCGACAATGCCGAAGGATGTGTCAAAATCATAAGGGCGGCCTGCGGCACGATCCGGTTGAGGCGCGCCACGGCCTCGATCCCCGGCGGCAGGTCGACCAGCAGCAAATCGAGCGCACCCAGCCGGGTCTGCTCAAACAGTTGCCGCAGCGTCTTCGCATAACCAACTTCGACCACTCTCCGGCCGTTACTCTGGGGCGGCGGCTGGTCGTCGAACTCGATAAAGCTGACGGGCGTGGAATCGACGTCGGGTACCAGCTCGACACTCACCACGCGGATGCCGAGCGGTCCCGCACCGGGTTCGATCCACTCGGTCACGGCCGGTCGGCGCGGCGCCCTAATCCCGAGCATCGCGTGGATGCTCGGCGAATTGAGATCCGCGTCGATGATACCGATTTTGCGGCCGGACTGGGCGAGCGCCGCGGCCAGATTGACCGTAATGGCGCTCTTTCCCACCCCGCCGCGCGCACTGCCGAAGGCGACGACCGCCTTGACCGCCGCGAGGTTGGCCGCCAATTGCGAGGCCGCGTCGCTCGCACCCGCAAGTCCGTTACGGGTGGAGTTCTCGCCGTCCTTGAAAACTCTCATGTAAATGGTGTAACGCTCGCTCCGCGGCGACCGCTTGCTTCCCTCTTTAACGGCCCAGCCGCCGCCGGCCTAAGCCCGGCCAGCGCGGTTCTCCCGCCTGGAATGTGCAGTCAACCCCTTCGACAAATCGCTCACGGGCGCGGCGACGACCCTGGTGCGCAGACGCTCGCCGCGCGGATGCCTGGCTGCTCGCTCAAGCACTCTCCTCGTCGGCGTCCGTCGAACCCAGCTTGCGGTACGTATTGCGGCCGTCATCGAAGCGCCGTTGCGAGCGCGCCTCGCGCTCCTGATCGTGCTGACAGTCGCGACACAGCCGCGTGAACGGCAGCGCGCGCAGGCGTTCTTCGGCGATCTCGAGTCCGCAGGACTCGCAGACCCCGTAACTGCTATCAGCGATACGGGCGAGCGCATCGTCGATCGACACGCTTTTGACGCGCTCCCGATCCGACAGGATAAAGTTGATTTCGCGATCGCGCTCCTCCGACGCAAGGTCATAGGTATCCATGCCCTCGTCTTTGTTGCTTTCGCGCTCCGCCTTGACCTCAGCGTCGATCTCAGCCACCAGCTTGTTCTTCATCTCGAACAAAGCCGCCTGCTGGTCGGCCAGAAACTTCTTCCGGTTTGCCGCCGCGGTTTTCTTTGGCATCGTTCGTTCCACCCTTTCGCGCTAGGCGATCGCGCCGGTGATTTCGCCCACCAGATCATAGGTGCGCGCGCTTTTGATCCGCGCGCGGACAAACTCACCGGCACGCGCCTCGCCGCGCAGTATTACCATCCCGTCGATCTCCGGCGCCTGCACCGGGGTTCGCCCGCGCATCCGCGTCGCGCTTCCGGCCAGTTCACCTTCAACCAACACTTCAAGTTCATGTCCAACCAGCGCGCGATTCTTCCGCAATGCGATTTCCGCCTGCAGCTCCATCAGCGCGCGCCGCCGCCGACGTTTGATCAGCTCCGTCACCTGGCCGGGCATCTCGCCCGCCGCGGTGTTCTCCTCACGCGAGTAGGTAAACACTCCGACCCGATCAAATTGTTCCCGGCGGATGAAATCGACCAGCCGTTCAAAGGCCTGATCCGTTTCCCCGGGGAAACCGACGATAAACGAGGTGCGGATCGTCACGCCCGGGATCGTCTCCCGAATTCGTTCGAGCAACGCACTCAGCGCGGTGCCTGACCGTTCACGCCGCATCGCGCGGAGCACGCCATCATCGGCGTGTTGCAGCGGCATATCAATATACTTAACCACTTTCGGCAGACCAGCCACCGCATCGAGCAATTCGTGGTTGACGAAATTCGGATAGCAATAGAGCAATCTTATCCAGCGCAAGCCGTCGATCCGATCAAGCTGCTCGAGCAAGCGCGCGAGCGAGGCGGCAGGCTTGAGATCGCGCCCGTAGGCCGTCAGATCCTGCGCGATCAGATTGATCTCGCGCACCCCGCCTGCGACCAACGTCCGCGCTTCCGCGACGACATCGTCGACCGGCCGGCTTTCGTGCGGCCCACGAATCTTCGGGATGATGCAAAAGGCGCACTTGTGATTGCAACCCTCCGAAACCTTGAGATACGCCGAGAAAAAATCGCCGGTCCGGATGCGGGGCAGATCCGCCCGCGGTACGAGATGCGCCGCGCCCGCATACGGGATTGGCCGGTTTTCCGGCGCTTCCGACCGCCTGAGCAGCTCCGGCAGCTCAAGGAAATTGCCCGTGCCGACGAAGATATCGACTTCCGGCAGCTCGGCACGAAGTTCAGCGCCGTAGCGCTGCGCCATACATCCGCTGACCACCACCCGCCGGCCCACGCCACGATTCTTGACTTCGACGGCTTGCATCACCGCATCAAGCGACTCTTTTTTCGCGGCCTCGATAAAGGCGCACGTGTTCACCACCAAGACGTCAGCAGCCTCGGGATCGGTGGTCAACTCGAATCCCGAGTGTGCCAGGACACCCAGCATCAGCTCGCTGTCGGCGAGGTTCTTGGGACATCCCAGCGTCAAGAGGTGAACTCTCTCCATAATTTACGGATACCTAAAGGTGTATATCTGTACCCCTTGGGCGCAGGTGGCGCAATCCATCTATTGTTGCAGAATACTCGGCGCAGCCTAGTGCCCCGGCGCGGCATTCACGATATCCGCACCCGGCGGCACGGTGAAGCTGAAGATTGACGCTTGCAGCGTCACATTGCGTTGAATATCCGAGAGCTGCAGGTCGGTTGCGTTACCGAGCGCGTCGGCCGTTCGCAACCTGGTGATATTCAGTGTTTTACTATCCACTCCCAGCTCAATCTTGGCCCCGCCGTCTTTAGGCGTCAGCATCAGATGATCCAGTTCGTCATTCGCGCCGTCACTGACGGGTTGGCCGTCAAAGTCGCGTTCCAGATCGCCCGCGCCCAGAATGAATGCCGCGATACTGCGATTCTTGAAGGCGCTCCGCTCGGACATTTCGACGACCTGATTGAGCCCCGGGTCGTAGTCGTAAAGCGTGGCGCCGTCGGCGACGATCGTTTCAGGTTGGGGCGCGTCGAATTCCCAGCGAATCATCCCGGGCTTGCGATACGCGACCTTCCCGCTCCGTTGGCGGGGTGCGCCGCCGGGACTGGTCAGCGTTTCCACGAAGTGCGCCGTAAAGGAGTCGGTCGAGCGATAATGATGCTGCAGGCGGCCGACCAGCGAAGTTGGATCGCTGACCTGCGCCCAGCCGGCAGCCATCAGGGCCAGCACCAGACCTGAGGCCAACCTCACTTTCATACCTGACTTCAACCTTAACTTGCCCGAATCCGCAGTTCGCGTGGTCGGCCCCCGTCGGCTGGCAGGACCAGACCGTCCCGTTCCATCTCTTCAACCATCCGCGCCGCCCGGTTGTAACCGATACGCAGGCGGCGCTGGATCATCGAAATCGAGGCTTGGCCGCTATCGGTCACGAGCCGCACCGCTTCGTCGTACAGCGGATCGCGCTCGCCGCCAGCTTCGCCCTCGTTTTCGCCCGCCACCGCGGTCTCAAGAATCTCCATCTGATAATCCGGCGAACCCTGCGCACGGATGAAATCGCAGACGTCGCGGATCTCGTTCTCGGAGACGAAAGGCCCGTGCAGACGACGCAGCTTGGCAGTTCCCGGCGGCATGAACAGCATATCACCGGCGCCCAGCAAACGCTCGGCGCCAATCGAATCGAGGATCGTGCGCGAGTCCACTCGCGAGGTCACCTGCAGCGAGATACGAGCCGGCAGATTGGCCTTGATCAGTCCCGTCAAGACGTCGACCGACGGCCGCTGGGTGGCCAGAATCAGATGGATTCCCGAGGCGCGCGCCTTCTGCGCCAGCCGCGTGATATCGCGCTCGACCGTCTTGCCTTCGCTCAGCAGCAAGTCGGCCAATTCGTCGATCACGATGACAATTTTGGGCAGCCGGCGATGGCGGATGACCTCCTCATCGTCGCCGGCGGCCGTCGTCACCGCCGCCGGATCGCCCGTGCGCAACTGGATCAACTCGCCGCTTTCGCCCAGCGTGTGATTGTAGCTGTCGATATTGCGCACACCGAGATCGCGCATCATCCGGTAACGCGCTTCCATCTCGCGCGTTGCCCACAGCAGCGCGGCCGCCGCCTTCTCGGGATCGACCACCACCGGCACGAGCAGATGAGGGAGCGCGTCGTAAACCGACAGCTCGAGCATCTTCGGGTCGATCAGGATGAAGCGCACATCGTCGGGGCTGGCGTTGAAAAGAATCGACGCGATCATCGTGTGGATCGAGACCGACTTGCCGGTGCCCGTCGCGCCGGCGATCAGCAGATGCGGCATCGCGGCCAGGTCCGCAGCCATCGGCCGTCCCGCGATATCCTTGCCCAGCGCGATCATCAGGCGGCTCGACGACGCGGCGAACTGCTCGGCTTCGAGAATCTCGCGCAGAAAGATCTTCTCGCGCTTGCGGTTGGGCACCTCGATACCGACTACCGCCTCGCCCGGGACGGGGGCTTGAATCCGGATCGTCGCGGCTCGCAGCGCCATCGAGAGGTCATCCGCCAGATTCACAATCTGGCTCACCTTGATTCCCGACCCTGGCTCGAGCTTGTACATGCTGACGACCGGGCCGGGCTGCACTTCGACCACCTTCCCCTCGACGCCGAAATCGGCGAGCTTCAATTCGAGCATCCGCGCGCTGCGTTCGAGTTGCCCTTCGTCGACCTGGTCGTGCTCGAGCGGCGGTACGTCGAGCAATGTGAGCGGTGGAATCTTGTAGTCACCATTGATTGCGGGCCGGGGCGGCGGCGCTGCGTGCGTAAAGCTGCGGGCGGGCTCGCTCGGGCGCACTAGCGGGGCTTCTGCCTGCGGCCGGGTGACCAGTGGAGTCGGTGCGGAAGCCGCTTCCGGCGCCAGCCCGGTGTCGTCGAAGGCGGAGCCGGCCTCGTGGGCGGGTTCCGGAGGACGCCGGAGCGTCCGCCAGACGGACGAGACGAGCTCGGTCGGCGCGCGTCCCGCCATCAGGACCGTGCCGCCGGCCAACGCGAGCATTACGACAATCGCGCCGCCGCCGAGGTTAAGGTAGGCGCGCAACTGCTCGGCGAGTAAGCCGCCGATAAGCCCGCCGCGCCGCCCGTCCGGATCGCATAGGGCAACGGCCGTACACAGACCGGCCAGCATGATTATTCCGCCGGCGATTTCGCGCGCCAGCCGCAACACGGTGACGTTGGCGGGCTCGCCGCGATGGCGCCACAGCCGGCGACCCAGCAACGCGGCTAGCGCAATCGCCCAATAAGCCTGAAGGCCAAGCAGATAACCGAGCCATCCCGCCAGCGAGGCGCCGATCGGACCGCCGAGATTCGGCGACCGGCCAGCGTCGACGCACAACAGGCTCAGGATGGCGTAAGCGGCGATGGCCCAGAGCCCAAGCGCGGCGAATTCGGACGCAATCCGGCCCGCTGGCGCAGGTTCCTCGATCGCCGCCACCAGTTCGATCGGAGGGTTTTTCGCCACGCGCGCGATAGCGCTCAAACCTCCATCACGTACGGCACGATCACCGGACGTTTGCCGGCGGTGGCGTTGAAGTAGTGCCGCAGCGCGCGCGTCATCTCGTCGCGGAGGCGGTTGCGATCGCCCCGGGCCAGCACGTCGAGACCACGCAACCGCCCGCTCACCTCGGCTCGCGCCCGTGCCAGATGGGGCGACAGGCCGTCGCTGTCCACCACGCCTCGCGAGACCAGATCCGGCCCCGAGACGATGCGCCCGGTCTCGGCCGAGATGGCGAGGATCGCCACCACGGTTCCGTCACGCGCGAGCGCGCGGCGCTCACGAACAAGCTCCGTCCCGCTGGTCTCGTGATTCTCCGCCACCAGGCGTCCGGTATGAACCCCGGGTCCGCGCTTCGCCTGGCCGGCGTTGAGGACCAACACCTCGCCGTCTTCGAGCAGAAAGGCGTTCGCCTCCACGACTCCCGCCTCGATCGCCAGGCGGCGATGGCGCACCAGATGGCGATATTCGCCATGGATCGGGACGAAATGATGCGGCTTGGTCAGCCGAATCATCTCCGTCAATTCCTCGCGGCAGGCATGACCGGAAACGTGGACCGGCGCGACGCCGTCATACAGCACCTCGGCGCCGCGTTTGAACAGATGATTCACCACGGTATGGATCGCGCGCTCGTTGCCCGGAATGAAGCGGGACGACAGGACGACCGTGTCATCCTGCGCGAGCCGCACCGCCGGATGGGTATCGACCGCGAGCCTGGTCAGCGCCGATAGCGGCTCCCCCTGGCTGCCGCTGGCGAGAAACGCGAGCCGCCGCGATTCCAGGAATTCGGCCTCGCGCGACTCGATAAACGTTCCGCGCGGCAGATCGAGCTGGCCGGTTTCCATCCCGAGGCGCACGCTTTCCGCCATCCGCCGTCCCAGCGGAACGACATGACGGCCCGCTTCGTGCGCGACTTCCGCAAGCTGGCGAATCCGATGGAGATGCGAAGAGAAGGATGTGAGAAAGAATTTGCCCCGCGTGCGCCGGATAGTCTCGCGCAGGAACGGTTTGATCGAGGTTTCCGAGCCGCTCCGCCCCTCGCGCTCGACATTGGTGGAATCCGACAGCAGGAGCGCGACGCCCTCCGCCCCGAGCTCAGCGAACCGCGTGGTGTCGAAGTGCACGCCGTCGACCGGCGTCGGATCGATCTTGAAATCGCCGCTGTGGACGATCAGCCCGGCGGGCGTGCGAATCGCCAGCGCGACCGACTCGGGCGTCGAGTGGGTCACGCGTACCGGCTCGATCCGGAAGGCGCCGGCCTCGATCACATGACCCGGCGCCATCGGGCGCAGATCGAGATCGGCGGGCCCCTCTTCCGCGAGTGCGCGCCGGGTAAACGCCAGCGTGACCGGAGTGCCGTACACTGGCGCGGGAAACTTGCTCAGGAAGTACGGGAGCGCACCAATATGATCTTCATGCCCGTGGGTAAGGAAGATCGCTTCGACGGTGAGCTGCCGCGTCGTGAGATAGCGCAGGTCCGGCGCGAGCTGCCCTACCCCGAGCGCCCGCTCCTCGGAGAACATGACGCCGACGTCGATTATGATGGCGCTTTGGCCGCACTCGATCACCATCAGGTTGAGCCCGATTTCGCCGAGCCCACCCAACGGCACGATTCTGACCGATTCTGTACGCGGAACCGCCATCAGCCTCCCAGCCTGCCACCGCTCACCACATCGAAGGGATTATATTAACCGCTCCGCCGAGGCGAAAGCAGCAGCCTTGCCTCGCCACTCTGGCGGCGCGCACGCCGGGGAAGCTCTGCACAAGTAATGTTGGCACTCTGATACAAACCCCATTACGAGAATCGAGCATAAGAAACCGCTAGATTCTTCGCTGCGA
>JBKQPD010000158.1:0-24407 GCA_052145175.1 Binataceae bacterium (SeqCode)
CCCCGACCTGCGCATCCTTCACCATGGAGCCTCACCCACTGGCTCCACTTCGCCTGACCGCCGTCGGGACGGCGACCACCGGCATTTCTAATTGTCGTCTTCCGGCAGATTTAATTGTCGCTGATCACACCGGCGAAAACCGGTTCAGGAAGCTTCTACCTGAACACGTTTAAGGACAATGGCGGCAACATGCTGTAGGGTGGGAACAACTACCGCCTGCACGTTTCGGCGCAGGTGCCGGTGCGAGAGTTCTGGTCGGTCACGGTCTACAGTCTCGAGACGTCGAGCTTCATCCTTAACGCGACGCGCCTTACGCTCGGCTCGCTCGACAAGGAGTTGCAGAAGAACGCCGACGGCACGGTGGACCTCTACTTTGGCCCGAAGCCGCCGGCCGGAAACGAGTCGAACTAGTTTTACACCCAAGCCGGTCAGAAATGGTTCCCGTGGTTTCGATTCTACGGCCCCGAGAAACCAATCTTAGACAAGAGCTGAAAGTTGCCGGACATAGAGCTGGAGAAATGACGAGCGAACGAACACACATGAAATGGACAAAACGAAAATTCTTCAACGCGGCGTCGGCCATTATAAGTGCGGCGGTCTTGCTCGTCGGCTGCGCGGCCAGCAACGATGACATCTCCAACGCAGAGAAGGGGGAGCAACACAGACCCCCGTTGCCGAGACGAAAGCCATCGCCGAGGAAGGTTTCATCTACGGCCTGCCCATCGTGATGAACTACGCGGTCACTCTAGGGTAATCACAGCGACGAATTAGATCACGGGAGATTTGGGCATCGTCAAGATCCCTCGGCGTCATCGTTCCTACCGCTCTGACCGAGCATGACTGGAAAGCCGCGAAAGCGGCCCCCAAAAACACCCAAAAACAAGAGGAAATTACGGATACGAAAAAGGCCTTCAAAACGACAGAGCTGAAGATGCCCGATATTGTTGGGCTTTTTTCAACACTTACACATAAACTTACACAATTTCACATTTAATCGAAATAAAGACAATAAAATAAAGAGCTTTTCGCTATAATCAAATGACTTAAAAACGAAACTGAGGTGTACGCTCTGCTGCCCTATGATAAACAAATATACGCAGCCAGCAGTGCGGGCGTGGCGGAACAGGCAGACGCAACGGACTTAAGGAAACTTGAGTGCTCGTCGGGAAATCGGCGATGCAGAACTGCCCAAATTCGGGGAAACCTGTGAAATGGCAATCCCGAGCCAAGCCCGGCCGGAAAGTTCCAGCCGGGAAGGTGTAGAGACTAGACGGGCAGCACCTAAGCCTCGGATCTTGCGGGGGATGGTGAAGGGATAGTCCAGACCGCAAAACGGACGCGGCGCTCCGAAACGCCGCCTCCGGGCGGCGAAAGCCGTAGACGGTATGAAAATCCGTTGAGCCTCGGCTCGTGAGGGTTCGACCCCCTCCGCCCGCACCATTACTTTCTCTCCGTCTCTCTTGAGCCGGGAACAAGTCGGACACCATGCCGTCCCGGCGCTTGCGGCCCTTAGTTGGGATGTAGCACGCAGTTGCCAATTACTTGGCCGATAAGCTTCGCGTGCATCGCTCGCCTATATTCAGCGAGAGGGAACGTGTGTGACACATAGGGCGTGATCCGACCTTCGCCGACCCATTTAAAGATGCTTTCCAGACGCGGCACGCGGATGCCGGGCTCACGCCCGGAATGGATAACCATGGGCGAGCCCATGACATAGAGGCCCTTCATCTGCATGATGTTCGTCGGCAGGCGATCGGCGTTGTCCGACCCGCGCTTGCCGCCACTTTGCGCCACGGTGGTGTTTCCCGCCCAGCCGACGATGACCATCCGACCGCCGAAAGCCAGCGACCGCACGCTTTCTTGCGAGACCTCGCCCCCCACCGTGTCGAACACGACCTCTACGCCGCGACCTCCCGTGAGAGCCTTCACATCGTCGCGAAATTTTGGAACGCCCTCCTCGCCGTTGCGAGGCGAGGTATTGATTACATGATCCGCGCCAAATGCCTTTACTTGCGCCAGCTTCTCGTCGGACCTGCCAGTCGCGATCACGGTGGCGCCGAGTATCTTCGCGACTTGAATGGCTGCCATCCCCGCCGCGCCTGAGGCGCCGGTGATTAGCACGCTCTCGCCGGGCTGAAGCTTGGCGCGATTAATGTACGCGTAATACGGCGTCTCGTAATTCAGGAGCAGGTTGCAAGCCTGATCAAACGTGAGACCTTCCGGGATGCGGTGCACGCCATTATCCGGTGCCATCGCGTAGGATTGCCAGCCGCCTTCAGCCTGATAGGAGCCCAGGCTGCGGGGGCCAGTTACAATAAAATCGCTCAATACGCGATCCCCAACGGCGATCTTGCGCGGATCGACTTCGCTGCCGACCCCGAGCACCACCCCCGCATATTCCATCCCCGGCACGCACGGCAGGGGCAGCATTGTTTGATACTGCCCGCTCATCATCAGCAGGTCGATGAATGACACTGAGGCGCTGCGTACGCCGACCAGCACATCGCGCGGCTGAAGCTTGGTTACGTCGGGAAGCGGCGAATCCTCAAGCTTGAGAATGTTGTCGATCGCGTCCTCCCGAGACTGACCGTAGCGCGTGAGAACCAGCTTCTTGCCCACGTTACTGTCCGGCATCCCGATCTCCGTTGCGCTCTATTCAAAACAGGAGAGACTAAGTCCTGGGGGTATTTTCCCTGGCCTGTGAATTCCCAATAGCGGTCACCACGACACTCAATCTGGATTTTTCCGGTCAGATCGACGATGAGATGGTTCTCGGCTCAGTTGGCTCTGATTCTTTGTTGGCAGCAGAGTTCCTAATTCCTTCAACACTGTCGTAAGAATCAAATTGGAAAGCTCGGCATTTTCAACTGCTCTTGCCATAATGGTTGCTCCGACCAGGGCGGCAAGCGTAAGAATCGAACGATTTCTGCGATTTACCGGTTCTTCATCAGGCACCAATTCCTCGAGTACATTGAGCATTTCCATTAATCCTTTTGTGAAGGATCGACGAACGCTCTCTGGCTGACGAGCCACCTCACTGCCGAGCGCGGATAACGGGCAGCCGCGCCCTCGAGCATCGCGGTGCTGCGGAGACAAATATCCGGTCAGGAGCGCATTTAACGCCTCTTCGGCGGGCATTCCATGACGGAGTTTGCGCCATCTTTTGGCCGATGCTGCCATTGCCCGCTCAATCGCCTCCGCCGCCAAAGCCTCTTTGGAATCAAAATGTCCATAGAAACCGCCATGCGTCAGGCCGGCGGCCATGGTCACATCATCCACTCCGGCGGCGTCAATCCCCCGTTCGCGAAACAAACGAGACGCCGCCGCAAGAATTCGCTCGCGGCTTTCCGCCGCTTTTTCCCTCGATACTCGCATCTAGTGGTCCGCTCTTCCTCACCCGCCGCTTGACACAATACATGACCATTGTCATGAATGATTGGATGACGATGATCATCAAATAATCTTAATTGGCGAACACGAGACGCGCAATCAGCAGCAACAAAACTTGCAATCATGAGCAATCCGCGGAGGGGCCATGGCAATGAGTGGACACGAAACAGACCATCCGGAGCTCTCCGAGCGCGCTCGCGGCTGGCTCCGGTATATGTATCGCAAGGCAACCATTAATGACGACTGGTCGAAGGACGGCCACCCCTCAGAGATGTGGGACGGGATCACGATGCCTCCGCTGGCCAACTGGCATCGCTTCGATGCGGTTGATTCGTCATACGCGATTGCCTTGATGAGTGATGTGACCCCAGCTTGGCGTGAGGTATATAGCGTAATTCTCGATCGCCTGGTGGAGCGCGTCACCTCCTACTGGGGCGCGAAGGATTGGACCGAGCAAATCGGTCACGACCCCAAACGGACAGAGTATCCAGACTGGTATTTCCCCACACTGATTCCCGCTGAACTGCGCGGCAAATATGACTCCCCCGGCTGGTCAGCCAACGGGGTTGAGCCCTGGGGCTATGAGCCTGACCCGGTGAAGGCGGCCGGAGCGATCTATTACAAGGGGTTTCTGTCGCTGACGATGGGGTTGCACCTGTATGCGTCCGGCGAAAAGAAATATGAGAATGGCTTTACCATTGTGAACAATGGCGAACACACCTTCCGCTATACGCATACCGGTATGAATGAGTTTATCAGCAGGCAGTGGAGCCAAAGCGCCTGCGGACCGCATTGTGAAAATACTAAAGTGTGGCCATTGTGACTCACCATCACCAGCCTCGGTCTGAGGCTATCCGATACATTCTACGCCGGGAATACGTTCAGCGCGTTTGAACCGTGGTACGAGTATGCGAAGCAACACTACATTGCCCGGTTTGATGACCAACGCCCAGAATGGGTCACCGGGTACTATGACCCGCTCCTCGATTTGAACCATGCGGTTCCTTCTTCAGGAAACTGGATCGGATGGGCGTTTTATCTGCTGCCCAATGACCGCGAGATGGCGCATCGCTTTTACGAAGTCGCCAAACATGGCTACCTGGTGGAAGAGGCGGATGGGACCGCCCATATGGTTGCAGCTCCGGGCAAGACCAGGGACAACCCCTACATCACAGCCCAAACCTTGAGTCTTGCCCACGAACTCGGCGACACTGAGGTCGTGAAAAAAATGCGTGAATACGTCGAAGCGCATTACGAACCAACCTGGGATCGTGAAGCGGGTGAGTTCTATTACTTGTTTGGACTGCGAGAACCATACCCACGCGGTCAGTACAATGCGAAGCTCATGGTGTCCGAGGTTGCCGGACCGGGCGCGTGGTGGCGGTTGTTCAATGAGCCGAGCCTCAAAAAATTTGCGGAGCCGACAGTGCACGGGGTGGACTATCCGCGGATGGGCCTGTCTCAAGCCTACTATGACCGCCAGCGGCGTACGCTCGTGCTGCGAACTGATCCCATTGCTCAACCCGCGATCGGGAGTCCCACCAGCTTCCGCGTAAAGAATCTGGCACGCGCTGGCGACTGCACGATTCTCGCCGATGGCGCTCCTTATAGTCGCTGGGCCGTGCGCGAGGGAGAGCTAGAGATAACAACAACGATCGATCAGCGGTCCTTTCAGATCGTCGAGCGCTGACGCCGCGCCAGAGAGTGGCACGAGGTCCGAGTAAGGAGATGCAAAGCTGATGGACTATCGCAACCTCGAGCAGCGCTTGTCTGACGGCCTTCAGCTTCAACGGCGTCCCGTCGCTATGAGCTTCCGCGAGACTCCGCCCGCGGGTGTGCCCCAGTTCACCGGGGTGGAACCCGCAGGATGTAGTTTTTGGCGGCTGGCTGCGGGAGGGAGGACCTTCTACACGATCCCCAGTGACCATTATAACTGTGCGATCGGGAGCTACACGCATAACATCCCCCTACCGCCGGAACGCGCCCAGGAACTCGAGCAGATCCTCACGTTTATGACCGGGCTCGGCTACGTCAGGACGGAGGAGATTCCTGCGATCTCCCGCCTGCCTCAGACGCCACAGGTGGTAATTTACGCTCCGCTTGGTGACTCGCCACTGGACCCGGACGTGGTGCTCTTCGCGGGCCTGCCTAAAGGCCTAATGCTCCTGCAGGAGGCTGCCGTGCGCGCCGGGATCGCGGCGCAGGTTCCGTTCCTCGCTCGCCCGACGTGTATGGCAGTTCCTGCCGCATTCGCTTCGGGCGTCATCGCGAGCACGGGGTGTATAGGCAACAGGATTTACACTGATTTGGGGGAGCAGGAGCTGTATGTGGTGATTCCTGGAAAGGACGTGGCCAGAGTTGCTGATGAGGCCGGCACTATTGCGGAAGCTAATTTGAAATTATCCGAGTACCACCACGAGCGACGTCGCACATTGACGAGAGAATAGCCGCATCCCGATCTCCATCGCCCTCTATTCAAGTACTTTCCGTATTACCGATAGCCGGCAGGGGTAAATGCGCCACGAACAGAGCCCCGACCCGCGTACGATCTCTCATGCTTTCGGCGGAGGCCGGTTCACCACGCACCGTCGACACCAAGAATCACGATCCCCGGCGACGTGGTCGATGCGTCGCTCGACTCGTCGACACGGCATCTCCGCTTTCGATCTCATCGCCGCTCTTTCGCGGGTTGAGATTAGCTCAAAACTGGCCGTGATTAATCACGACTCCAGGAGGGCATTCTGCGGTGTCCGAAAGTTGCGACCGGTTCATTCAAGGCGATCATATCGTTTTTGCATGCGGATTACCGTTTCAAGACTTCGTTGCAATTGGCGATCGACCTTGCAGTCATTGAGCGGATTTGCTGCATTATAAATATACAGCACCTCACTGATGAATTTAGCTCGATGTCCTGACATCTCCAGCATGGGAAACATCATCGCCTGGTCCCAAGCCATACAGTAGAAAGCGCCATATGGACTGATCAAATCCTCCATTCTTATCAATTTAAATAGCCAGGCATAGAAGCTACGAAGATGAGAAGAGCACCATTCATTTTCGCGAAAATTATTAGCTTCGACAATGTCAGAAGATATCTCTCTTGAACATCCGATCATATTATCTGGCCATGATCGATACTGACCATAAGTCATCCAACAATCTGGATTAGCATATGCTTCATTGACTCTCTTAAGAACTTCATTATGTGCAAACCAGTCGTCGCCGTCCAGGAGAATTACGATTTCGTCATCATCGCACGTGTGAATCGTATTATATAGATTTTGCAAGGCCCCAAGGCGAACAGGATTACGAATTAAATTGATCAAATTGGCTGAATTACGGTCTGCTATAAACTGCTCCACCAGTTCGCCTGTCGTATCGGAAGAGCAGTCATCGACATAGATAACGCGAAAGTCGTGATAATCTTGCGCAACGACAGAGGAAAGGTTGCGCTCATACGATTCGCGATTGTTATAGCTTGGTATTATGACGGCGATCCTTTTCATGAATTAATCCATCGTCGGACACAGGCGAGCCACTCGGCCATGCGCTATAATAGCACCTCTCGGACGTATCCCGAGCAGCCATGGGGAGCGGCGCGCCATCTGCCGCCGCGAAGAGAGATGAGGACCATGAGGGATGCTGAGCCCTACGCCGCGCCGACGCCGAAAGTATTATACATACACGACGATCTCAGCGATTATGTCGCCCGGCAGCACGGACAGGCATCGCCGGCCTGGCATCTCACGCGGGAGTTGTTCGCGCTGGTGTGCAGGGATCCAGGGCGTGTGGTGCTGCTCACTCTCGAGTCTCAAATGGCGTCATTAGTGGCGCGCGGCAAGTATGCCCCCTTTGCGCTCGCGATCGGTATCGGTCGAGCCGGTGAACGTGTCGCGCAACAACTACACGCGCGCACAGGCTGGTTCCCCAAGATCTGGCGTGTGGACATCACGCGTGAAGAAGACGGCCACGGCGGCTATAACGTCGTCGCGACTACCGGGATGCCCCTAGCCCAACAGCTACCGCCTCTCGATACGGTATCCTCCCTGGCGGCGGTGGACGATACGGTCTTTTCCGGCCTGACGATGCGTACGGTTTTACTAGCGTTGCCACCAGAAATACGGGCCCGCACTCAGGCTTTTTGCCTGCGCGGTGTCGCGGCGTCGGTGGCTGGTATAGCGGCGTCATGCTCCATTGCGATCGGATTTGCGGCGCCCGGGCGCTTGCTGGACGAGGTGAGTTTCATCAATGCCAGCGGGTTGGTGATGCGCGTTGGCATTCGACACCCGGACCGGCCGCCGCAAGCGTTTTTCGAGCGTCCCGTGTGGATGCATGCCTGGTTTCCCGGTTATGCTGACGAGGTCATCGCTTTGTGCCAGCGCCTGAACGCCATCTTGGAGCCAGACGGCCGGCCGGCTCAGTTCCCCTGAGAAGCAGACGGCAGGCGGGCACGCCTACGGCAAAACCGTCGCAGCATCCGAAACCCCAATGACTCGCGCTGCCCTACGATGCCGCTGTCAGCTTCAACGCGCTGGCTGGCCCGGCCTCCGGGAATCCCTTTGCCAAAACCAACGGAGTGTCGCCGGAAAATTGTGTAAGAAGTCGTATTTCCGGACAACCCGTTGATGCGCCCGATGCCGAATAGCGGAATGGGCCTCTGGGGATAGAGAGAGCACGTGGTGCAGCGTCTCGGTGACGTGCTGACAGGACAGGAAATCGTCAAGAAATCCCGTGATTTCCGGCTCGATTTGGTCAACGAATCCACCTGTGGTCGAGGCCACGATGACTGGCCCTTGTTCGCGTGCCCACAGCGCGACTTCGAGCGGGATATTGGAGAAGGTTTCGTGTCGGGACGGGACCACCACTACTTTTGTTCGAGCCCATTGGCACAGGGCACGGGGTAAATCACGCGTAAACGCCTTGATGTGGGTTGCCCGTATGGCGTGCTGGTGCAGCAGTTGATCATACACCCGTTGTTGTGAGTCGTCATTGATGTAGGGCACGGAGATGAGGACGAAATGCAGCCGGTCACGCAGCGGCGCAAGGGCAGGAATGAGCCGCTCAAATCCTTTGAGCGGTGCAGCCCTGCCGAATGCCAACACCAAATCCGCATCGAGGGGGATGCCGTTGGCCTGCAGCGTTGCGCGCACGACGGTCTCGTCCTGTAAGACAAAGATGGGGTCATCCACGAGGATGCTCGAAGTGTAAGGCGCGAACGGTCCCCCCGACAGCCGGAAGTGCGTGTTGAGGTGCGCGGTAGACGAGGGGCAAAGGTCGGCAAGCGCTGCCCGAGAACCGGGCCGTGACGCGTCCAGCCCTTCTTGTTCCCAGGCAAGCTCTGCCGGGTCAGGCGTCTCCCCGCCCCGGATAAACGCGGTGCTATAGAGCACTAAGAGCATATCGACCTGACGCGTCAGGCCCTGGCCCATTCCGAGCGCATAAGGCGTCTGCAACCAAGGCTGGTCTACACAGATGACCAACGACCGCTCGTAGACCGCCGTTTGAGTATGCAGCAGGGGCGCCACGTTCTGACAGAGCGCCTTCCAGGAAGGGATTTCCCAGAGATCTTGGCTGGATTCCCGCTTGTACGGAATGAGGTGTACGTGCCCACCGAGTGCTGCGAGACGCTCTTGCTGCCGCTGAAAGAAGGCCTGATCAAAACCCCAGGTGTGTGCATCGGGCGAAGGGCACACCACATGCAGATCGATGGGGCCATATCGTCTGACCAGCGTTTCCCTTAGGACTTCGAGGCCGCTGATCAGGAGTTGTGTTTGCGTGCCAATACCATTGGTAAAGTTATATAGCCCATTGTACGTCAGATAGAATATCGCGTTGCGCATCGGGCACCGATTTTAAAGATTTGTTTGCTCCCTCACCATTGGTCGCTTACGCTTGGAGTTAGCCCTTCCCTATGGGCGAGACGAGGCCGTGACGACCACCACCATCTTATGTGATCTCGATGGCACGCTAGTCGATTCCCAGCGCGACATCGCTGTGGCTTTTCAAGACGCCTGGCGGACTGTGATTGGTGGGATCCCGCCCAGCGCCACCGCGATCGCGCAGCACATCGGCAAGCCGCTCGCCGAGATGCTCAGCGATCTCGGATGGACATTGCCACCTTCGCTGTTCAGCAGCTTCCTAACCACATACCGTCGCGCGTATACCACTCAGGACGCCCGTCTGACCGAACCCTACCCTGGGGTTATCCTCAGCTTGCAGGCCATGTCCACCTTCTCGCTCGGCGTCGTCACCACCAAAGAGTCCGAGCAAGCGGAAATCGTCTTGCGGCGGCTCGCCCTCATCCCCTTTTTCCAGCACGTCCAGGGTGGCAGTACCGGTCTGCTCCTCAAGCCCGCCCCTGACACCATACTTGTGGCCCTCGATGCATTACACTGTGTGCCATCGCACGCCCTGATGGTCGGCGATACCCCTGCCGATGTCTTGGCTGGGAAGGCGGCTGGCACCAAGACGTGTGCCGTCACGTACGGCTATGGCACGCGGGAAGCGCTGTTGGAGTGCGCGCCGGACCACGTCATCGACAGCTTTGCCGAGTTAGTAGATCTCGTGCGAGAATCGCGAGGCTGAGGACGCGATTGTCGAGGATTGGCGTCCTTGCATCAGATTGGATGTTCTGAGGAAGCGCTTGACTATTTTAGAACGGATAAAGGGCTGCGACACTGTCCTCAACGGTCTCGGTGAGACTGCCCACCCGGAGGCCCTTGTCAGGCTTTACAATCAAGTGCGGCAGTTTACCGTCCGGCTCTGCCAACCGTTGATGACGGAAGATTATGTCATTCAGGCCATGCCGGATGTGAGCCCGCCTAAATGGCATCTCGCACACACGAGTTGGTTTTTCGAAACTTTTATTCTGGCTGTGGCCGTTCCGGGCTATCGATCGCCGCACGCCTCCTATGCGTATCTCTTCAATTCCTATTACGTGGCGACCGGTGAACGGCACTGCCGTCCCAAACGTGGGCTACTCTCACGTCCAACCGTTGAGGAGGTCTATCGCTATCGAGCCTACGTGGACCAGCATATGACCGCCTTTTTGGATGGTTTGCACGGCGAGGCGCTCGAGCGCTGGTTTCCAGTCATCGAGCTCGGCTTGCACCATGAACAACAGCATCAAGAATTGCTATTGACCGATGTGAAATACAATTTCGCCTGTAATCCCCTACGACCTGCGTATGTCACCTCCGATATCCCGACACCTGAGCCGGTGGTGGGCCCGCTCCGATGGGTGAGCTTCCCCGAAGGCGTCTACCGGGTTGGCCATGATGGTCAGGGGTTCGCCTTCGATAACGAGTTCCCTCGGCATCGAAGCTTTGTCGAGCGATTCGAGTTGGCGTCGCGGCTAGTTACCACTAGGGAGTATTTGGCTTTCATGGCCGATGGGGGGTATGAACGGCCGGAGTTCTGGCTGTCCATGGGCTGGGATACGGTCCGGCGCGAAGGATGGCAGGCCCCGCTGTATTGGGAACAGCGGGATGGCACCTGGTGGATTATGACCCTTGCCGGGATGCGACCCATGCGGGAAGCTGAACCCGTGTGTCATGTCAGTTACTACGAAGCAGACGCCTACGCACGCTGGGCCGATGCGCGCTTGCCCACCGAGGCCGAATGGGAAGTTGCGGCGAAGCCCCTGCCTATCAGGGGTAATTTCGTTGAGCACCAAACCTTCCATCCCGAGCCCATCAGCCAGATCGATACCGTTGTTCCGCTGGTCCAAATCTTTGGAGACGTCTGGGAGTGGACCCAAAGTCACTATTCCCCCTATCCTGGGTACACCGCAGCACCAGGCGCACTGGGGGAGTATAATGGTAAGTTTATGGCCAACCAGTTTGTGTTGCGCGGCGGGTCGTGTGCGACCTCGGTCTCGCATATCCGACCCACTTATCGAAACTTTTTCCCTGCCGATGCCCGATGGCAGTTCATGGGGATCCGGCTCGCCAGAACAATCCGGGAGTAAGGTCGATGCTCCCAAAGTGGACCAGCACCTGTGCGATTTGTCCAGGCGCGTCAACGAACTGCAGAAGCCACGTCAACGAACCATAGCATGGTTGTGATGATGACGGCTTAAGTATCCCCCACAACGATTGGGAGATCGTGGTAAAGGATAGTCATGGAGACCGAGGCCATTCTCAACAAGCGATTTCGGTTTTATGACATGGATGGAGCGGCGCACCGCCACATCTTTGCGCGGGACGTGGCCTTTGGCCTAACCGCCCCACAAAAATGGCTGCCGCCGAAGTATTTCTATGACGAGCGTGGCTCCCAACTCTACGAGCAGATTTGCGCCTTGCCCGAGTACTATCTCTACGGGGCAGAACTGGAGATTCTCAGGACCTATGCCGCCGAGATACATGCCGAGATTGGTCACCTGGCGTTGGTGGAGTTCGGCTCCGGATATGCCAGAAAGACCCGTTACCTCCTCACGGCTTATGAATGGGCGGGGCAACCGTTTCGCTATTGTCCGGTAGACATTTCTCGAGAAATCCTTTGGGAGACGGCCAACCGACTCCTGCAGGAATATACCGATATTGAGATTCGTGCCATGCATACCGATTTCGCGGGAGAACCGGAGGTCATTCAGGCGTTTCAACTGGAGAAAAAAGCCGTGGCTTTTTTGGGGTCCAGTCTGGGGAACTTCACGCCTGAAGAAAGTGTCGAGTTCCTCCGGCGCACGGCGGCCATTCTGGGACCCGAGGACGTCTTTCTCCTGGGCATCGACCTGAAAAAATCGCCCGCGATCCTGGTCCCGGCCTATGACGACACCCAGGGCGTCACGGCGGCGTTCAATCAGAATATCCTCCACCGTATTAATTATGAACTTGGCGGGCGGTTCGACCCGCAAAGCTTTGAGCACGTGGCCCTTTACAACGCTGATAGGGGATGTATTGAGATGCACCTCCGCAGCCGGCGGTCTCAGCACGTGCCGATCGTCAAGATCGAACAAGCCATATCGTTTCGCAAAGATGAAACTATTCATACAGAAAGTTCGTATAAGTATACTACGGACGAAGTCCGTGACTTAGGGTACCGCGCCAATCTCGTTCTGCATCGTACTTGGTTTGATGCTCGGCGCTATTTCCTGTTGGCGTTGTTTCGGTCACGCTAGGAAAACTGCTCAGCCGCCATTGGCCATGGTCAATGACATGGAAGGAGATGCCTATGCATTCCGATCTCGCTGTGGGCAAACGATTCCCGGACTTGACGCTTCCCGATCATCGGCAGCAGTTGACCACGCTGTCTCAATTGGCGAGTGGCTTTCCACTGATTCTGAGCTTCTACCGCGGCTATTGGTGACCGAAATGCGCGCTGCAGTTGCGGCGCTTCGTCGAATTACAAGAGGATTTGCAGGTCAACTACTGTAAGGTGGCCGTCGTCAGCACCGACCCGCCAGAAGTCAGCGCGGCTTTCCGCACCGGCTTGGCTGCGACGTATACGTTTCTCAGTGACCACGAGCGTCAGGCCATCCGGCAGCTCGATATCGTGGAAGTGACCCCACCGGATTTCAGATACGGTCTGGTCGCTCTTCCGTATACCTTTTCTCTGGCTCCTGATTTGACGATCCACGCGATCTATGATGGGTGGTGGTTTGTTGGGCGGCCGACGCTCGAGGAACTCCGGCAAGATATGCGCAAGCTCATGCAGGCGTGTCGCGAGGACTACCACTACAATGGGCCATCCTTAGCCAGTGTCGAGCGCGCATAGGCGTTGTCAACGTATCCAAGCCGATATCATCATCCGGCCAGAACGTCGCTCCCTCCGGGCGAGCGGCTCCACGACGCACGCGTATCCCACAACGTCGAGCGCCGTAGCTTCAGGTGTCGAAACAAGGAATGTGCCTCTCGGCGTCGCGCCGCGATACTGTGCAGCGGGAGAACACAAGCAGTCCGCGTATCTTGCGATCAATCCGGTGGGCAAGGTGCCGGCGCTAATCGACGGGCCGGTCGTCGTTCATGATTCGACGATTATCAACGAGTATCTGGAAGACAAATTTCCGGCGACGCCGCGGCTGCTGCCAAGTGATCCGGTGGCCCGCGCGCGGGCTCGTGCCTTCGAGGACTATGCCGACGCGTACCTGATGCCGTCGCTCTTCAAGATTTTCTGGGAATTGCGTAAGCCCGAGGCGGAGCGGAATCAGGCCAGAATCGACGAGGGGTGGCGCGAGGCGCAAGGACATTTTGCCTGGCTCGACGGAGAATTGAAGGGACGGGAGTTCTTCGCCGGCGAATTCAGCCTCGCCGATATCTCATTCGTTCCGCCGCTGGCCAATCTGGAACGGGTGGGGTTTACGATTCCCGCCGAGTTCGCGAACCTTGGCGCCTGGTGGCGACGAATGAAAGCGCGGCCGAGCTTCACGGCAAGCTGGCCGAACGAATAAGTCCGTTCGGTCTCGAGCCGCATCGGCCAAAGGCGAGTGCGAGTAATCACGGTCAGCGCGACCGCCGACCCGCGAGGTGTGATCGCGGTCGCGACCCGCAGTTGCTGATCGCGCGTCAGGGAGCTCACTCGTCTGCCCAGACGAAGATGAGGGGCCGGCCTTTGGGCTATGCGGTGCCTTGCTTCGCGGATCATCCGGATGGCACCCTTGCATAAGAGCGCTGAGAACCGGCTGCCCGGTTCGTGGCGAGTATCAGGGAATCCTTAGCAGAGCTAAGATGGAAGGCGAACTCGGTAGTGCCGCGAGTTTAGCGGATATCCCGACGATATCGCGCGAAGAGCTGCGCAGACACCTCAGAACTGCTTCGCTGACCATCGTCGATGTTTTGCCTGCGGAATCCTATGTCGCGGGACATATTCCGGGCGCTATCAGTCTGCCGTTCGCGAGCATTGCCGACCGCGCGCGGGAGCTTCTTCCGGATCCGAACGCCCAGATTGCCGTCTACTGCGGCAAATTCACCTGAACCTTGAGTGAGCAGGCGGTCGTCCTGCTGCATCAGCTTGGTTACTCGAACGTACGCGACTACCGCGAGGGTCTGGCCGACTGGGTTGAGTCGGGGGGAGCGTTGGAAACTGCCAACGCCGCGGCGGCGGCGACACCGCAAACCAACGCGCCCTTGCTTGGGCCGCAATTAACCGTCTCGGCCGATGGAATTCCAGGCAGAGGTCCGGCGCGGGTTTCGAGCGAGTCGCGCTGGAACGACTCAATCCTTGCATTAATCGAGCGCCTGTCGACCTTGCAGCTTTTCCTGCTCTGGATCGGAACGGTCCTGCTATGCGGCCTCGGCTACTGGATCGCAGCGCTGTTCGGCGAGCACGGCTTGCGCGAGGCCGGGTCGCCGATTGGTACGGACCTGGCGGGACTGGGAAATGCGCTCTATTTCAGTGTCGTGACCGCAACCTCGGTCGGTTATGGGGATATCGTGCCGGTCGGATTCGCGCGGGCGATCGCCGTCACCGAAGCCGTGACCGAGTTGCTCATTTTCGGCGCGGTCGTGGCGAAATTCGTGTCGCATCGGCAGGACGAGCTGGTGCATGAAATACATCAAATTACCTTCGACGAGCGGCTGGATCGGGTACAAACCAACCTGCACGCCGTGATCGCGGAACTGTTGTCGATTAACGCGGCCTGTGAAACAGGCGCGACCCCGGCGCAACGGCTGGGCAGACAGTTAGAAAGTGCCCTGCTGCTCTTTCTGGGCGAATTGCGCGCAAGTCGCGATCTGCTTTACCAACCGAGACTCATGGTCGAGGAAGGCGTCTTGGCCGGGATCCTCGCCAACTTGGCCTCGGCGCTGGAGGTCCTGGCCGAGCTACTGACGTGCCTGCCTGCGGATTTTCCGCGGTCTCAGCCTTTCGAGATAACTCTAAAGGCCCTGGCTCGTCTCGCCGAGGATATCTGTGGCAGTTGTGTACCGCACGCCTATACGCCCCGGCTTACCTTTTGGATGGACCGCATTCAGAATACGGCGCGAAGAATCCGCTGAACTGCTCCTCCGAACAGTTGGCACCGCAGGGGCTTCCGTCACTGGTGGCGCTGGAAATTGAGAGCTGGCCGGCGGCCGACCCCTGTCGAATTGCGACGGATGATCCGCAGCTGGCGCGTGAGAACGTAACCTGGGGCGAAGAGCGGATTGCCAACGAGCAGCTGCTGAAGCTCGGCTTGCACGATGAAGACGGCAACGATATCGCTGGCGTGCGAGTGCCAAATAGTTGCGCCAGCGCGCCCCCGTACTGCCGTCGAGTGCCGCCGGCCGAGTCTTTCTTTTGTGAGCCGTCTCCGACGGTCTTGTGCTACAAAGAGAGCGCGCCGCGCCCGAGTGTGCCCTCGGTCACAGCGAAGGAGAAGGGCGATGTTCAAGGTTGGAAAGGAATTTCACCTGCTGCACGTCGTCAGCGATCTGGATGCGGTTGACGGCTGGTACGACGACATCTTCGCGGTGCGACGGTTCGTCCGGAATTCCATGAAGGCCGCGATGCGCAAGGCATCGCTGGTGCTGATTGGTGATTTCGTGATGGAGCCAGCACAACCGATCCGGCGCGCGCCGGGCTGGGAGAAGTCGGCGCTGGGCAAGTTCTACTCGCGCTACGGGCAGCATTTTCACTCAATCGCCTGGTATGTCGATGACCTTGCGGAAACGTGCGCCAAGCTGAGCGAGCGGAAGATCCGGCTGTTCGATATGGTGGGGAATCCGGTCAAAGAGCCGTCGCGCAACGATGGCGCGATCTGGACGCATCCGCAAGATACGCATGCGGCATTCGAGTTCGCGGCGGTGCCCAAATTCTTCATCGACCCGCGGCTGCAGCCCGGGTGGTCCACGATTTTCGCCCGTGACGAGCATCCACTCGGAATCGAGCGCGCGTCGCATCTCACGATGCTGTTCCGGGATCTGGGTGACGCACGCAAGGTTTATCAGGACGCGCTGGGTGGGACGCCGATCCACGAAGAGAAGACGCCGGGGCGGAGACGCAGCGTGTTTTACGCGGTTGGCGCAGACACCGTGATTGAAGCCGCGCAGCCGCTCTCGCCGACGAGTCCCGAAGGCGTCGACATCGAGCGGGCGGGCGAAGGGATCTACTCAGTGACGTTCCAGACCAAGGACCTGAAGCGCGCAGCGGAGCACCTGCGGTCCAAGGGACAACGAGTTGCTGAAGACGCGGATTCGCTGGTTATCAACCCCGAGGACGCGTTCGGAATGGTGGTAGGGTTTACTGAACGGAAAATCCCGAACGACCCCAGATGACGAGCGGCCAGCCGGGCAAGGCAGCGTCAATCAGCCGTAGCGAAGGGCGTGATAACTGACAACTCCTCAGCGTAAGCGCAAATCGTACCCAACTTCGTAACCACTAGGTCGGTTTCTTGCTGTTCTGGTTCATCCCGTATCAATTGAGCGCAATCGCTAGTGCTGACATTAGTCGGCTGTCTGATGGTCGAGAGGCACCGCCGCTCACCGTACCGCGCCCGGCATTGTGTACAGCGATTTCGCGAAAATCGTCCCGATGTGGCATATCCCGCATGGCCCATGAACTCGCGGTTTTAACCGTCGTCATCCGCGGACGAATCTGCCGTGGGTGCAATGCCAGTGACCTGTACTATGGTTGCTCGGCTTCGCGATTGCAGTCGAGTTGATTTTCCGCGACCACTGCGACGCCCCAAAATTTACGCGAACCGGCCGCCAGTGATTATGCGCCCTCAGGCCGCTCTCTACTCGGTCACGGCAGCATCGCGCTAAACCTGCTTGCTCAACTCCGCCTCGATTGCGTTCGTGAGCGCCGAATCTTTCGGGGCGATATCCGGGGCGAATCGGCTCACCACTTCACCTCGGCGGTCAATCAGGAACTTCTCGAAGTTCCACATGATATCGGTGTCGTTCGTGGGAGCGAGTCCGTGCTGCTCCAGCGTCTTGCGCAGGGTGCCTTGGGGCTTCTGCTGAGCCGTGGGACGCGCGGCTATCAGGTGCCGGTAGAGCGGGTGCTGTCCCGGACCTTTGACCACGATCTTTTCAAACATCGGGAACGTCACGCCGAATTTGGTCTGGCAGAATTGCTGGATTTCCACGTTCGAGCCCGGCTCCTGCCCGGCAAATTCGTTGGCCGGAAAACCCAGTACCACAAATCCGCGATCGCGGTAGGTTTCGTAGATTTCTTCGAGCTCGGCGTACTGCGGCGTCAGACCACATTGCGACGCCACGTTCACGACCAGCACCACGTTGCCTTTATGATCGGCCAGCGAAGCCGGGCTGCCGTCGATGCGGCGAACCGGAACGTCATAGAGCGCGGCGGCCATAAGCTTGGTCCTCCTCAAAATCTCGACTAAGGGTCTTCGATTTAGAAAGCTGTAGACCATCTGGCGTAGTGCGGCAAGCGAAACGGTCACTTTGCAGTTCGCGCTCCAAGGAGGAGTTAGGCTCGGGTCTCGGCCGCCGTACCGGTGCCTCGTGCCCGCCAGGGATCTCCGCAGAAGGATGGGCGATAACGCTGACCGCTCTCTCGCATTTACTCAATGGCGATAAGGTGAGAGATAGCTTCGCGCCGGCGCTTGGCTACGGAGATGAGCTATACGGTGCTTCAGCGCTCAGCCTCGTTCCCAAGAGTATCAATTGTAAAGATGGGCGGAGCTGTCGTCCAGCAGTTCCCAGACGGGAACTGGCATTTCGAGTTCCACTAGCTCCGCCAACCGTTCGCACAATCATTGAGCGCAAGTCGGCGCGCTTGATGCGCGTGGGCGGGGATTTGCGACTCTGGCCCCACAGGAGCGCGCGCTTACGACCAGGATGCTCGCGAATTTGCGATTCTCTTCCGTACGGAGTTTGGCGGTGTCACGTCGAAAAGCGCCATCATGCGCTAGCCGGGCGTTGACGAAGTGGCCTGATTAGTCTGTATCATTGAGCGCGGTTTGCGCCGCCCTGGATGGCAGCCGCGCGCAGCTTTTGCTGGAAAGGTTTGTTCGATGGCGAATCAAGCAAACGTAAAGCCTAGAGCTCTCGAAGGTATCAGGATCATCGATTTGACCTGGCTGCAGGTTGGACCGCAAGCAACTCGCCTGCTGGCGAGTTTCGGCGCCCAGGTTATTCGCGTCGAATGGCGCAAGCGCGGCGCGATTGATTTCCTGCGCTACTTCCAGCCGTTTGCGCCTAACCACGCGACGCCCGACGGCGGGCGTGTGCAAGGTGCTGCTCCCAGCCAGGGCATTCGCGGGAATTACGATCGCGGCGCGTACTTCAACAACACCAATCCGGGTAAATACGGAATTACCCTCAACTTGAACAATCCCAAGGGCCGCGATCTGCTCAGGCGAATGGTGCGCGACGCCAACGCCCTATGCGAGAATTTCAGTCCTGGCCAGATGGACAAGTGGGGGCTCGGCTACGAAGAGCTGCGCAAGCTGAATCCCGGGCTTATCTATCTGCAGACAACGGGAATGGGAAAGGCCGGCGTCTACAAGAATTACGTCAGCTATGGTCCCACGGCGCAGGCCTTCTCGGGTCTGACTTTTCTCTCCGGGCTGCCCGAACAGGCTCAACCCGCTGGGTGGGGTTACTCCTACCTTGATCATTCGCCCGGATATTTTGGCGCCATGCTCCTAATGGCGGCGCTACGCCGGCAACGCGCTGACGGCTGCGGCGCGTACATCGATATGTCACAGACGGAAACGGGCCTGATGCTCACCGGAACATCGATTATCGAATATCAGCTAACCGGAAAGGACACGGAGCGGTATGGCAACCGCATGCCGTACAGTGATTGGGTACCGCACGGGGCTTACCGATGCGCTGGTGACGATAACTGGATCGCAGTGTCCATCCAGTCCGACGCGCAATGGCAGGCCTTGGTGGAGGAAATGGGATCGCCGGGTTGGGCGTGCGACGGCAGATTCGCCATCGCAGCCGGCCGTAAGCAACGGGAGGATGAGTTGGACGCGAAGCTGACCGCATTTACCGTTGAACAGGAGCGCTACGATTTGATGAGCCGTCTGCAGGCACGCGCGATACCGGCGGGGGTCGTGCAGCGAGCGTCGGACCGATTCGATCGTGACCCGCAGCTCAAGGCTCGCGGATATTTCGTCGATCTCCCGCACAGCGCGATCGGAACCTGGCCGATCGAAGGTTTTCCCGCAAAGCTCTCTGCTTCACCCGCGTACGTCGGCGGCCTGACAGGCCGTGCCGCACCGAAACTGGGAGAAGATAACGAATTCGTCTATCACAACATTTTTGGTCTTAACGCAGACGAGCTTGCCGCGCTCAGAGAGGAGGACGTCATTTGATTACCGAGGGCAATCTGCGCGCTTCCCTCGCGGATGTTGTAATCGTCGAGATCGGCGACCACTTGGGCGATTATGCCGCCCTGCTGCTGGCTGGATTAGGCGCCGAGGTAATCAAGCTCGAGCCGCCAAAGGGCTCGCCGTCTCGTTCCATCGGTCCCTTCGCATCGGAATCGCGCGATCCCGAAGCGAGCATCTTCTTCTGGCGTTACAACCTGAACAAGAAAAGCATAATCCTCGACTTGGACCACCCGGCAGCGTCCGCAGCGTTGAAGCGAATCCTCGCAAAAGCCGATATTCTGTTGCTGGCCGGTGAATTTTCGACGGTCGAGCGGCGACTTGAGCAATGCCGTCAAAGCGCGGATGAGAATCCTCGCCTCATACGATGCGCCATCACCCCTTTCGGGCTGGATGGTCCGTATCGCGAACTTAAGTCCACAGACCTTACGCAGATGGCGCTGGGAGGAATCATGGCCGTCTGCGGTTATGATCCGGACAAGGACGGCAAATACGACACTCCACCGATCGCGCCCGCGATGTGGCATTCCTGTCACATCAGCGGCGAGTACGCGGCGATCGCGATGATGGTGGCGCTCAATTTTCGCGACTTGAGCGGCGAAGGGCAGCTCATCGACGTGTCCGCTCATGAGACAATCAGCACCTGCACCGAAATCGCCATGCCGACCTACATTTACAATGGCGAGACCGTCCTGCGGCAAACGGCGCGCCACGCAATGCCGGCCGTCACCCAGATGCGGCTGTCCACCACCGCGGACAACGTCTATATGCTGGCGAGTCTCAGTCCGTTCGAACGCGAGGAGCGCGCCTTTGTCGAACTCGCCGACCAGGTCGGAATCGAGCACGTGCTCCGAACTCCCGAATATGCGGAGCTCGAAAGGCAGGATCGCCGGGCGGCGCTCACGTACCGCAATGATCTCATAGAACAGGTCGTTGCCAGTCAGCCAGCCCTGGAGCTTTTCGAGCGGGCGCAAGCCCTCGGACTCGCCTGGTCACCGATTCGGCGTCCCGAAGAGAACCTCTACGATCGTCATTTCGCCGCTCGCGGCAGCTTCGCCGAGATTCATCATCCCGAACTGGGCCGCCATCTCCGTTATCCAGGAACGGTCGCCACTGATGGTCAGGCGCCCCATATGCACTACGCTCGTCGTGCGCCGCGACTCGGGGAACATACGGAGTCGGTACTTGAATGGGTCGGTTTCAGCCGCGATGAAATAGTCGCGATGAAACAACAGCGTGTGATTTGACCTCCGCTTCCAGCATTTCTTGTCTCTAGAGCGAAGCAGGCCAAGGAGAAGACCAATGCCTCGGACCGTAACGTTCAAAAGCGGTGGAATCAATTGCGCGGCTGACCTGTATCTCCCGCCCGCCTTCAGTGCCGCGCGAAGCCATTGTGATTCGGCTGGATTCTGTTGCAATTCCGGCGACCTGCGTCAAAGGTTGGCGGGAAGCTCGGTCAGGAGGCGTGACCGAGGTCCTCTTCTAAAAGCATGAAAGGAATACCGCATGGCAAGGGTCCTTGAATCCAAAAGCGTGAGCAGTGCAGCACTCCCGTTGTCGGACCTCCGTGTCGTCGAATGCGGAGAGGGAGTAGCAGCGGCCTTCGCAACCAAGCTCATGGCAATACTTGGCGCGGAGGTCATCAAAGTAGAGCGGCCCGAGGGCGATGTCACTCGCGAGCGAGGCCCCTTCTTCGATGACCGCGTCGATCCCGAGCAGAGCGGATTGTTCCTTTATCTTAACGCGGACAAGTGTGGCGTAACCCTGAAACTCAGCGATCCGAGTGATCGCGCGCGACTCGATCACTTACTGGCGAGTGCCGACGTTCTCGTCCATAACATTCCCCTAGCCGAGCGCGCGGTGAGCAGGATGGAGACTCGCTCGATTTGCGCAAGTCATCCACGTCTGATCGTGACGAATATCTCGGCGTACGGCGAGCGCGGTCCACGGGCGAATTACCGTGCATACGAGCTTAATGTCGCGCACGCGAGTGGCGCGGCCATCTTAGCGCCGCTCAACTCAGATCGTCCGGAGCTCCCGCCGCTCAAACTATTCGGTCATCAGATGGAGTTTCAGGGAGCGATCCATGCCGCCTTAGCCACTCTCGCCGCCTGCTTTCATCGGATGAAGTCCGGCGGCGGGCAGTCTATCGAGGTCTCCTCCCAGGAGTGCGTCGCCGCGATGCTCGAGTTGAGCTTCGTTTTCTATACGTACCAGGAGAAACAGACTTCCCGGCTCGGTGGGCGGATTTTAGGACCTTGGGGAATTTTTGATTGTGCCGACGGCCAGATCCTGCTGGCGTGCGTCGAAGAGGCGCAATGGCAGCGCCTGGTTGAGTTGATGGGCAATCCTGCATGGGCGCAGGAGGAGATCTTCAAGGATCGTCTTTCACGGGGCCGCAATAGTGACGCTCTGTTTCTTCTGATACGGGAGTGGACGAAGGCTCTAACTGTAAACGAGCTTTTTCATGGGGCGCAGAAGATCCGGATCCCGGTAGCGCCAGTTAACCGAATGGCGGATGTCTTCGCTGACAGTCATATCCTCGCGCGCGGTTTCATGCGACGACTGCCGATGCGTGATTCCATGCGCGCGATGGAGGTTCCGGCTGTCCCGTTCAATTCCTCCGTAATGGGTTCGAAGCTCGAGCGGCCGGCGCCTCGGCTCGGCGAGCACAACGTCGAGCTCGAACAACTGTGTCGCCGCAGGCCTGACGCGGCTGTTTCAGGCGTTCGGGCCCGTCCGAACGTGGCCGGCCCTTTGAGCGGCGTTCGCGTGCTCGACTTCAGCTGGGTGTGGCAGGGTCCATTCTGCACGCTTCAACTCGCCCATCTGGGAGCGGAGGTTATTCGCATCGAGAGCGCGAAGCGCATCGATATTAATCGTGTCATTCCGCCGTTCGCGGACGGCGAAGGCGGCTATAATCGTGCGGGGAGCTTCAACCAGTGGAATCAAGGCAAGCGCAGTGTGCTGTTGAACCTCGAATCGCGCGAAGGGATCGAGATCGCGCGCAGCCTCGCGCCGCATTGCGATCTCGTCGTGGAGAATTTCGCCCCCGGAGTCATCGGACGGATGGGCCTCGGCTATGAAGCGTTGCATGAGCTTCGGCCCGATCTGATCATGCTGTCGCTCTCGGGCTACGGACAGACCGGTCCCTATTCGCGCTTCGTGAGTTATGGCGGCCTCCTCGGCGCGCAGTCCGGGCTGTTCTCCGTAAGCGGCTATTCCAACGCCCAGCCGCGCGAGACCGGAATCACTTACGGGGATCCGAATGCCGGGGCCTTCGGTGCTTTTGCGGCCGTCGCCGCTCTGATCCACAGAGCTCGCACCGGGCAGGGTCAATATATCGATATGGCGCTCTGGGAGGCGCTGGAATTCGTGATGCCCGAGGCCTGGCTCGAATATCAGATGAACGGGCGCGAACCTGTCGTAGAGGGGAATCGTGATCGCTGGATCGCGCCGCACAATTGCTACAAGAGCCTCGGCGATGCCGAGCATTGGATTAGCATCGCAGTTCGCGATGACGAAGAATGGCGTTCACTCTGCCGCGCGATGGATCAACCCGCACTCGCCGCGGACCCGCGCTTTCGAACGCGCGCGGCGCGCAAGCAAAACGAAGATGAACTGGACGTGATCATTACGCGTTGGACCTCGCGGCACGATCGCTGGGAAGCGACCGAAATCCTGCAACGGGCCGGGGTAGCTGCGATGCCGACGCTCAGCAATAAGGATCTCGCGCACGACCCGCATCTCAGGCAGCGCGGTTTTCTGGTCGAACTCGAGCATCCCGCGGTCGGACGCCGTATCCATGCCGGGGTTCCATGGACCATGAGTGAAACGCCCTGCCAGGTGCGCCGACCGGCGCCGCTCCTTGGTGCGGATACCGACGATGTTCTGACCACGCTGCTCGGCTACTCCCCCGATCGGATCGCCGATTTGCGCAGCACCGGCGTCCTCACCTGATTTCTGCGGAAGCCTTTAGCCGGGGCACGGGCGCGAACGAGTGCGAGCCTACAGGGCGGCGTCCGGCATTCGACGCAATCAGATACGTTGGGCGTGCTCAACGGTGGGGGCGCCCCAAAGAGGTTGCGCGGAAGACCAACCAGTATCGCGACGCGCTGGAAGAAATGAAGCCGTCGGCTCGTTCGTCAACAACCTCTTCCCGGAAAAGCCCAAAACCGCGAGGAGGAGGAACCGTGAAACTATCTCTCTTCTACGGCGTGGATGAGGTCTTGCTCTTTATGCAAGGAGCGACCAACCCGCACGACAAAATCCTGGACTCGATCCGCCTATTTGCCGAAGAGGTGCGGCCGCAACTCAAGCGGCCTAGCGGGACAACCCGAAACAGGTTCGGCGCGCGATCGTAAATGGTGAGCGTGCAAAATCACCGTCTGCCGCAGAGGTGACCCAAAACCCGAAAAATCTATCGCCTTCGAACGCATGCACCCCCTGAAGTGACGGGACTATGAACGACGGTGACGAAATGGGCTTCCCTCTGGACGGTCCCAGGTTGAACGCTTCCAGAGCAGCGCGACGGAGGCATTCGCTCGATTTCCAGAGGTCGCATCCGTACGATGGACGCTGACCGCGCGCGCCAGATGCTTGTCGATAGAGAGACCATGAAAGGAGGTCGGTTCCCGATGAAACTCGCACTGTACCTACCCAACTTCAGGGACAAGATAACCGTCAGCGAGATCGTTGATCTCGCTCACCTCGCCGAGGAACTTGAGTTCGATTCCGTTTGGACGCTGGACCGTATCGTGGTTCCGGAGGCGTCTGATCGTCAGGAGCTGCG
>JBKQPD010000159.1:0-50884 GCA_052145175.1 Binataceae bacterium (SeqCode)
ATCGAATTGGCTTCGCCCTCGCCCCGATAGAAGCGCCATCGAATGATGGCGCGGTCGTCAGCCGCGTAGGTCTCTTCGAGGTCGAAGTGAGTGCCGGGCGCGGTCGCGATCGCCGTCCACTGCTGTACACAGGCGTCGCGTCCCACGCATCGCGCCCCGTCAGGCGCCGGGGTCGTATTCTCGATGATGCAATCGCTTGCCACCAACTCCGGCAAAGCGGAGGGATCGTGACGCAGGAAGACCTCGTTGAAACGACGTATCAGCGCTACAGTTTGGCTGGTCTGCGTACTACCTTCGGTTTGCATTGATATCTTTGCTCCTGATCTACGGCCGCGTCCATTGTGGTCGGATTCACCCGCGACACCGAGGCGGCGGTCTCCCGCGCCCCGGCGTCGCGGACAGTTGGGCGCGACGTCCGCCTATTCCTTCGGTAGCGGCGAGAAATGCGCGCTGACGATCTTCCAGTCGGCGCCTTTCTTCACCAGCATCAAAGTAGTGCGCCCGCACTGCACCTGCGGGGCGGCGCCGCCTTTGGGAACCGTCGCAATCCGGTCATACGCGTTTATCACCGCGGCGTCGTCGTTGAACGTACGGCACGACGGCTGATGGAACGCAAAGGTCGTCGATCCCGCACCCGCCATCACGCTTTGCAGATATTCGAGGAACGATCCCTTGTCCTCGAAACGATAGGGGACGTGATCGAAGACTTCCAGGTCGTCATCCATCGCGCTCACAAAAGGGGCGAAGTCGCCCTTGGCCGAAGCCGTCACGATCCGCTCGGTAATTCTCCTGACATCTTCCAGTGCTGACATTTTCGTAACCCTCCACGTTTGATTTACTGATCGAGGCAGAGCGGCCAGCGCCGTCTTTCCTCTCCCGGCAATCTCGCCATTCACCGCTCTCATGACAATTACTTCGGAGGTAACCGACCTATCGCAGCGTCGGCACACCCGATCACGTATAGTTCCGGCGTGGCGCGATCCGACCCCATCGCTCAAACCGATCTGTCAGCGCCGGTCCGCGAGCTTACGCTGCGCGGTTTCGTCCTCGGCGCGATCCTCGCGCTGATCCTCGGCGCGGCCAACGCCTATCTCGGCCTCTATGCCGGGATGACGGTCTCGGCGAGTATTCCGGCCGCGGTAATCTCGATGGCGATTCTGCGGATGCTCGGCCGCGGGACGGTCCTCGAAAACAATGTCGTGCAGACGATCGCGTCGGCGGGTGAGGCGGTCGCGGCCGGCGCGATCTTTACCTTTCCCGCGCTGGTGATCCTCGGTGACCGCGGCGGACTGCCCTATTGGGACGTCACGATGCTCTGTCTCGCCGGCGGCACGATGGGCAGTCTGTTGGTGGTCTTTCTGCGGCGCACCTATATCGTCGAGGAGCGGCTGCCCTTTCCCGAAGGGCAGGCCTGCGCCGAAGTTTTGCGGGCGGGCCAGAGCGGCGGTGCGAGCGCCGGCGCACTGGCGCTCGGCGGGATTGCAGCCGCTCTGCTCAAGGTCGCGCAGGACGTCCTGGGGCTCGCGCCGGACGCGCTCGCGGGCGCGGGATGGATAGGCCGCGCCGCTTTCGCCTTCTCGGCGAATCTGTCGGCGGCGCTGCTCGGAGTCGGTTATATAGTCGGGATCGAGATCGCGATTCTGATTTTTTTGGGCGGCGTGATCGGGTGGGTCGTCGCGATTCCTATCGTCAGCGCGGCTCATCCGGAACTGGCCGGACTGGGCGCGGCCGCCGCGGCCCATAAAGTATGGATCGAGCAGACCCGCTATCTCGGCGTCGGTGCGATGCTCGTGGGCGGCGCGGCAACGCTGTGGCGGCTGCGCCACGCAATCACCCGGGGTATCGCCGAGAGTCTGCGGATGGTGCGGAGCCGTCACGCCCCGGTTGAGCGGTCCCGCGAAGACACGGACCTCTCCGCGAGCGTCGTGACGGGCGCGGTCGCGCTCTGTGTCCCGGCGATCTTCGCGATCACGTATTTTCTGAGTCAACGCTTTTGGCTGAGCCTGGCGCTCGCGCTCACGCTCCTGGTGATCGGCTTTTTTGCGACCGCCGTGGCCGGTTACCTGACCGGGATCGTCGGGGCGTCGAACAATCCGGTCTCGGGTGTCACGATTATCGTGCTGCTCGCGATTGCGCTTATCCTGAAGTTCCTCGGGGTGGGGGTCGAAATCGGGCCGCGGCTGGCGATTCTGGCGGGCGCGGTGGTCTGCACGGCCGCGGCGATGGCCGGAGACTCGCTGCACGACTTGGCCACGGGCTTCCATCTGCGGGCCTCGCCGTGGGCGCTGGAGCTCGCAGTGCTGTTCGGTGCGGCGGTCGCCGCGTTGGTGATGGGACCTATCCTGAATTTGCTGATCCGCGGCTACGGGATCGCCGGGGTGGCTGGCGCGTCATCGCATGCACTCGCGGCGCCACAAGCTTTTCTGATGGCGAAAGTGGCACAGGGAGTTTTTCGCGGCGGGCTGCCCTGGGGCACGATCGTGACGGGCGCGGTCCTCGCCGCAGGCCTGCTTGTCGCCGATCGCGCACTGGAGCGCTGCCAAAGCCGCTGGCGCACGCCGATTATGCCGGTCGCGATCGGTCTCTACCTGCCGTTCGGACTGGGCACCACGATTCTGGCCGGCGCGATCGTGCGATTCGTATTGTCGGACAGAGCTGACAGCCCGGCCGGACGCGGGCTGCTGATCGCCGCCGGGATGGTCGCGGGTGAAGCGCTGACCGGGGTGCTCAGCGGCGCGCTGGTGACGGCCGGGATGAAACTGCCGCTGTTTTAACGCAGGGAACCTCTGCACTGTCCTCCTTAAGTCATCCTGAGCGCGCTGCGCGCGAAGGATCTCGATTCGTGCGACGCGGGCGTTTCGAGATTCTTCGGTCGCAGACTCCCTCAGAATGACTTAAAGGGGCTATTAGCTATAACAAGTAGCAGTCCTACCCCCCGTTGCGAAATTTCTGGGTTCCGCGCTGCAGCGCTTGGAATGACATGATAGGGCTTGTGCAGAGCTTCCCCAGTGGAGTTAGGCTTTGTGAACGGAGCGCCCGTTCAGCGATCTTCGCCGAAGTCGCTGCGGACGACGCCTTGCTCGACGGCCTTGATGAGGTCGTCGCGGGCCGAGCTGGCCGCGCTCTGCTTGGGCGCCGCGGCCTGTGCGGCGGCGAGCGCCGCCTGCAATTCGGCCAGTTCGTCGAGCAGTTCGTTGACCTGATTGAACGATCGCGCGAGCCCGAGGATTCGTTCGCGGAAATCCTTGGCGGGTTCGAGCATCCTGGTCAAGGTCGCGATCTCGGTCTGCAGCGACTCCGTAAGCCGCGCCATCTCGTCGTGGAGCGGCCGGGCCGGGGCGAAGTTCTGGGCCAAATGACGAAGACTTTCCTGGAACGTTTGCACCGGTTCGAAGCAGGCGACCAAGTAGACCAGATGGGCCTGAAAGGCCTGCAACGGGCCGAAGGAACGCGCCGTCGTTTCGCCCAGCCGATCGAGCACGTCGATCGCTCCGATCAGGTCGTCGAAGGCGGGCTTGAAGCCGCGGGTCTGATCGAAGATTTTGGCTACAGCGTCAGCCATCGCACTGGCTCGGGCGGGCGGACCGCTGATCGCCATCAGTCTGGCGCGCGCGGTCTCTGACGCCGCCTCGGCGCTCTTCGCGGCTTCGCCCGGCTCCGATCCGACCCGCGCTTCCTCGCCCTTTGACGGCTGACCCTGGAAGCGTCGGCGCAGCTCCTCGAGTTTTGAACTCATCTCATCTCCAGCGACAAATCCCGCTTGTGGCCTTCGCGCAGGTCGGACTCTTTGGTCACTGGAGCTGCTCCTTTGCTCGAAATCTGCGCTATTGATACGAAACTTAGCTTGAATAATGTTTTATACGATAAGCTAGGACTCGTACGAACTCTCTACGTCAGTCTCTCGCAAACTGCTGACAGTGAAGAAGAGCTCCTGACGCTTCTTACTAATCAGAATGTCATAAATTAGCCAAATTTTGGCTTCGCGTCGCGAGAATCCGGGAACGACACGAAAAAAAGCCGCGAAGGGGGGTGAACCCTCGCGGCTTTGCTCACGAATCTGAATGGCTGCTAGTTGACGGCGCTCTGGCGGGAATCGTTCCGCTCGAGCCTGCCGCCGTCAATGACACTGGCGCTCCCCGCGCGGAAGGCCGAATAGAGCTCGCCGAAATCGGCCTGCAGCTCATTCGCCTGCTCGAGCGTATGGGCCAACGTCATGATACGGTCGCGAAAATCCTTGGCCGGATCGAGGGCTTTGACCAACTGGGCCAGATTCGACTGGATCGAGTCGGAAAGCTGCGCCATCTGATCATGAACGATCTTCATCGGCTCGAAGGTCTTGCCCAGCTCTGCCAACTGGATCTGGAAGGAACGCATCGATTCGAACGAGGCCGACAACTGCGAAAGCTGCGTGTGAAACGCGCGGAGCGGACCAAACAAGCGACCCGCTGATTCCGTGAGGCGCTCGATCACGTCGATCGCCTGCGTCAGCTCGTCGAAACGTACCTGAAAGGTCTTGGTCTGCTCGAACAGTTTCCCGACCGATTCGACTAGCTGGTTCTGGTTGAACGGCGCCTCGGCCTTTGGCATCGCCACGTTCGGGCGTCCGCTGAGCGTGGTGACGGTCGCTTCCTTCGGCGCCGCCGGCCGCTCTTTGGCCTGACCGATCTCTATGGTCTTGACCACGGTCGGTTCAATCGACTTAACGGGCTCGACCGCTTTGAGCTCGGGCTTCGCAGGGAGCCTCTCCGCTTCCGGCGGCGCACCGGTGAGTTCGGCGCTGGCGGGCGGTATCGCATAACTTCCATTATCCAGAGGTTGTTGCAGCAGACGCTTCCGCAGTTCATCGAGTTTCAGGCTCATTGGTCACCCCTAAGAGATGCTCTCTTTTGCTCCGTTCAAATTTTGGCTACGAGTCGCAGACTTCACGTTGAAGAAGGCTACAGCTCGTGTCTTGCTTTCTTTTTCTCAGTCTAAGCTGCTTTTAACTTAACGCAAGCATATTTTTTATGTTTATACGCGCTGTTTCTCGGATTGGCATGTCTCAGGATATAATAAACGAGGCAATATTGGGTAAATTTGACATCTCTATGTGCCAAATCACACCAATCGTCATCAAAAAATGGCCGATCGTAAAGATCGACGCTAATGGCGGGAGAACGGGAAAAGCTGACCTTCAGGGCGTCACGGCCGGCGTCACCCACTTCTCGAGCGTAGCAGCGAGGTCCTCGGGCGCCACGGGCTTCGCGACGTAATCGTCCATCCCGATCGCGAGGCATTCCTCGCGATCCCCGCTGAGGGCGTTGGCGGTCACACCGATAATCACGGTGCGCCGGCCATTGGCCTCGCGGCGGCGAATCTCGCGGGTCGCATTGTAGCCGTCCAGTCCCGGCATCTGGCAGTCCATCAGTATGATATCGTACGGATGCTGTTCGAGGGCGGCGAGCGCCTCCTGGCCATTGTTGACCGTGTCGGCGGCGAAACCGATCCGTTCGAGTATTCTCATCTGCACCCGCTGATTTACCGGACTATCCTCAACCAGCAGGATCCGGGTCCGCGCCCGCACCTCGGGCGGCAGGTGGCTGGCGATCGCCCGTCCCCGCCGGCGCCGTGCCGGGTCCTGGTCGGACCGCAGCGCCGCCGTCTCGCCCACGGTCTGGCGTATGATGCTGAGCAGGTTGAAGAGCTGGGTCTGTTTGATCGGCTTGGCGAGCACCGCCCGGATACCGGCCGCGCGTGTGCGCCGCTCGTCCGGATGCGCGCCGAGCGCGTACATCCCAAGCACGCGGGTCCGGGCGAGCGCGGGATCGGCCTTGATCGCGCGCGCGAGCGTGAGGCTGCCGGGCGACCGGTCCGGGATTTCGAGCAGGGCGACGGCGTAGGGCTGACCGGTGGCCGCGGCGGTCTTCAGCGCGACCATCGTGGCGGCGGCGCTCGCCGCCAAATCGCACTGGATCCCCCAGGCGTGCGCATGCTCCTGCACGAGCCGCGCGGCGGTCGGGCTCTGGTCATTGACCAGCATCCTCATCCCGTCGAGCGCCGCGCCGGCCGGACCCCGCGGCATCGCCGCGGCGGACGGCTTGCGCAGCTTCGCCGTGAACCAGAAGAGCGCGCCCTCGCCCGCGCCGCTCTCGACGCCGATATTGCCGTCCATCAGCTCGACCAATTGTGCGCAGATGGCGAGGCCGAGTCCGCTGCCCCCGAACTGGCGGGTAGTGGCGGCCTCCGCGCGGCCGAAAGCCTGGAACAGATGGCGTTGCCCCGAGAGCGGAATCCCGACGCCGCTGTCCTTGACCGCGAAACGCAACGTCACGTCCTCGCGGGCGTCGCTGACCAGTCCGACCCGCAGCGTGACCTCGCCGGCGGGCGTGAATTTGACCGCGTTACCGACCAGGCTCATCAGCAGCTGACAGAGTCGCGCGGGATCGCCGCGCAGCAGCCCCGGCACCTCGGCGTCGACGTAGGAGGCCAGTTCAACACCTTTGTGCTGCGCCTGATCGGCGAACAGCGCGATCACGCTTTCGATCGCCGCGCCAAGCTCGAAGTCGCGCTCCTCGAGACTGACGCCGCCGGCGGAAAGCTTCGCGAAATCGAGGATTTCAGTGACGATTTTGACGAGCGTGTCGGCGCTCTGCCGCACGATAGCCAGCATCTCACGCTGTTCATGGCTGAGCCGCGTATCGAGCAGGAGCCGGCTCATGCCGACGATTCCGTTCAATGGCGTGCGGATTTCGTGGCTCATGTTGCCGAGAAACTCGCTGCGCAAACGGGCGGATTGCAGCGCCGAATCGCGCGCCCGGATCAGCTCCTCGCGTGTCCCCAGTCCGTCGGCGTCATCCGGGATCGGCGAGGCTTCGTTTACTTCGTCAGTAATTTTCTCGCTCACTCTTAATTCACCGCCTTGCTCTCTGTCGGCTCCTTGCGATCGGTATCCCAGGCCAGGCGATTATCGTCCGCAAGCTCCATGCCTGCTGCTCGATAGCGCTCATCCGCCAACGTTTCGTAAATCAGCAAGTCGCGGCGCAAAATGGGACGTTTGCGGAGCTTGGCCAGCCCCGCGCTCGGCACCGATCCGCGACACTGGCGTGAGTATCCTTTCGTGCTGGACGGCAGTTGCGGCATGGGGCACGATTAGGCGATTAAATCTGATTAGATGGAAGCTTGATGAATCCAGGCTACTTCCGGTCGCGACGCTCCGCGGCACCGCTGTCGGGCGCGGCCCTCCTGACGTTGGCGGTCTTGCTCGTTGCCGGATGCACGCGCCACGAGGATGCTTCCGCCGCGACGGAAAAACTCTTCGTAACGGTTCCGGAACGCCGCCAGCTCGTCATCTATGAAGGTGATGCGGCCGGCTCGGCCCCCCCGCTTCAGGTGATCACCGAGGATGCGCCCGACCAGCCGGTCGACGTCGCCGTGGATTTTGCCGGCGAGGCGTTCGTCGCCAATGCCAACGGAAACATTCGCGTTTACGCACCGCACAAGGGCACGCAGTACCAGATCTTCAAGAATTACGAGGGCTCGAACACCCGCCTGGAGCATCCCACAGCGATCGCGGTCAACGCGGCGGGCAGTTTCTTTGTCGCCGACGCGGGTGATGGGGTGGGCCGGGTCGAATGGTTTTCCGGCGGCGCCAATGGCAATTTGGTGCCCGACCGCGTGATCGAAGGCGCCGACACTGGGATCCACGATCCCCGGGGCGTCGCGCTCGACGGTTCAGGGCGCGTTTTCGTTGCCGAACGGACGTTGAACCAGGTCCTGGTCTTCGCGGCGGACGCCAACGGCGACGCGACTCCGATTGCGCGGCTCGGGGGTTTGCATGCCCCCGGCCACCTCGCGGTCGACGACGTAATGAACGTTTACGTCGCGAATGAGGCCGATAATTCGCTCGCCGTCTTCGGGTCGAGCGGACCGGAGAGCTGGACGCGCAGCGCAACGATCACGAGCAAGGCGCTCAGCCAGCCGACCGGCGTCACCACCGACGACGCCGGCGAAATCGCCGCTGGCGCGATCGGCGGCGTGCTGTTTTTTGCGGGCAACGCGCAGGGCAATGCCGATCCGATCCGGATGGTGACGGCCTCCGACCCGCTGCACCCGGGAGGGATCTGTATTCACTAACACTAGCGGAGCGCAGTTGCTGCGCGGAGCGAGCAGGCGAGTCTGCGAGCTGCGTCAAGAATCCTAAATTAGCGGAGCGCACAGCCGCGCGGAGCGAGCACAGGGTGCAGGCGAGTCTGCGAGCCGCGGCAAATCCGGAAGCGGAGCGTCAGCGAGCATGGGGTGCGGGCGAGTCTGCGAGCCGCGGTTAAAATAAGGAGGACTCAGCGATGCCAGGACCATTGCACAAGCAGGCGCGCATTCTCGACCTTTCGGAGCGTTCACCGGCCGCGGCGATCGCCGGGATGGTCCTCGCCGACCTCGGCGCGGAAGTGATTCGGGTCGAGCCGGAGGGCGGCGATCCGGTCCGGGCGCTCGCCGGATCGCAAGTCTGGCTGCGCGGACAGCAGAGCGTCACGCTCGGCGCGGCCCAGCTCCGCGACGGCAGTTGGCGCGCGCTGCGCGATTCCGCCGACGTGATTATCGATACGGCCCAGCCCTGGACGGCCAAGCCCGCAGGTTTGCTCGACGGGATCGATCGCCACGGCCGGCAGATCCTCGCGGTGCTGACCGCTTATCCGCGGCTCGCCGACGAGCTCGAGATGGCCGGGACCGGCGCCAACTACCCGGTCTGCGGCGAGCTGATCGAAGCGCAGTACGGGATGCAGAATTTCCAGCAGGGCGTGCGCGCTGACGGGCCGCACTTTCTCGGCTGGCCGCACGCGATCTATGGCGCCGCCTGGATGCTGCAAATCGGTATCCTGGGCGCGCTCTACGAGCGGGCGCATAGCGGCGCGGGCCAGACGGTCACCACCTCGCTGCTCGACGGCGCCGCGATCCTGAGCAATGCGCGCTGGCTGGGCGGCGATAGAATGGGGCCCGTGTTGCTGCCCGGCAGCCGGATTACGACCCGCCCGAGTAATCTGCGGCTGATTGTCGGTCTCTTCGAGTGCGCCGACGGCTACTGGATTCAGGTGCATACGGGACCGCGCGGAGCGTTTGATCGGATGCTGAAGGTGGTCGGCCGCGAGGATCTGATCGTCGCAAACGCGGGCGTCCATATTCTAGCGACCCCACTCGACCCGGCTGTCGCGCAGGATTTGTGGGGCTACCTCGATCGTTTCTTCAAGACTCAACCGTCCAGCCATTGGTGCGACGTCCTCGCCCAGGCCGACGTCTGCTGTATGCCCGCGCTCAAGCCGGGCGAGGCGCTCTGGCTCGAGCAGATGGAAAAGAACGGGCTGGTCGATATCGCGCCCGACGGCCAGCGGATGCTCGGCAAACTCGCCAAGTACAGCCGTACGCCGCTCGAACTGCGGCGCGAAGTACCGGCGCCTGGTCAGCACAACGCGATCCTGCAAGCCCAGCCGTCGGTCAACGGCTCGATACGGATTAACGGCGCGGCGCTCACGCCGTCGCGGCGGGTCGGCCCGCTCGACGGGATCCTGGTGCTCGACTTTGGCGCCTATATGGCCGGGCCCTTTGCGAACCGGCTCTTTGCCGACCTCGGCGCGCGCGTGATCAAGGTCGAGGAATACGGCGGCGATCCGATGCGCGGACCGCAGCTCGGCTCGTTCCTCGGGGTGCAACGCGGCAAGGAGAGTATCGCGGTCGATCTCAAGTCTGACGCCGGACGGCAAATCGCGCTCGACCTCGTGCGCCGGGCCGACGTGGTCCATCATAATTTGCGCGCGGGTGCGATGGAGCGGCTGGGGGTTGGCTGGGAACAGCTCCGCGCGATCAATCCGCGCCTTATTTTCTGCCACTCATCGGGTTACGGAAACGAAGGGCCGTGGGCCAAGCTGCCGACCTTCGAGCCCCTACACTCGGCCCTCACCGGGATGCTGGTACGGACCGGCGGCGACGGCAACATGCCCGACCATTACTTGACCCACATGGATTACGGCTGCGGGCTGACGTCGTGCACGATGGTGCTGGCGGCGCTGTTCGAACGCGAGCAGAGCGGGATCGGGCAGTATCTGGAGGTGCCGCAGACCGGCGCGGGCCTGTTCGCGATGTCGGATGTGCACGGTCTGCGCGACAGCCTGTCGGAGACCTTCCCCCTCGACCACGATCAGCGCGGCCATTCGCCCGCCAATGCGCTCTATCGCACCGCCGACGGCTGGCTCGTGATCGCGTGCTACAGCGACCGTGAATGGACGGGGGTGCGGCGTGCGCTCGGGATCGAAGCGGCCTGGCCGAGCTTTGCGAACGCCCGTCGTGAAAGATTCGACCGCAGCACCGCCGCGCAAACTATCGAAGCGGCGCTGGCGCAACTGCCGACACCCTCCGCGCTCCGCCGACTGCGGGCCGAGGACGTGCCCTGCACGGTCCCGGCCCCGTTCAGCGCTGCCGAGGTCGTCAGCGAGCCGACGATGCGTGCGCGCGGCGTGATCGTGACGGAGAAGCACTTTGCCGCGGGCAAAGTGACCGAGGTCGGCCATACGGTGCGGTGCAGTAACGCGAACGCGTGGAATCTGCGGCCGGCACCGGTGACCGGTCAGCACAGTGTGGCGATTCTCCGCGAGATCGGCCGCGACGACGCGGCGATCGCACAACTGATCGCGAGCAAGGTGGTCAACGCGCCTACCCCGCCAACAGTTGCGAGCGCCGGGACCGCGGTCAGCCGTCCGCGTTAGGGAACCTTTGCAAAAGCGACTTTTGTCATTCTTCACAGAGCCTGCCCTTGAGGCCGAGGAGCGAGGACGCAGATTCTTCGCTGCGCTCAGAATGACACTGCTACTTTTTGTAACTATAAACCCCTTTTTGTCATTCTGAGGGAGTCCGCGACCGAAGAATCCCGGATTAAGAACCGGTATGAATCGAGATTCTCAGGGGTCTGAGCGGGACTTCGCGAAATCCGTTGTGGTGAAGCCGCATCGCGTGCATAATACCTTTAAAGGTATTATGAAAGCATCACACATGGATATCACGCGGGACATTCAGGCGCTGACCACGTTTCGGAATCATTCGGCGGCGTTTCTTCAGCAACTCAAGAAAACGCAACGACCGGTGGTGCTGACGGTCAACGGCAAGGCCGCCGCCGTCGTGCAGGACGCCGCAGCCTATCAACGCCTGCTTGACCTCGCGGCTCAGGCCGACGCAGCGGAAGGCATCCGGCAGGGCCGCGAAGATGTGGCCAAGGGCCGCGTGTCGCCCGCGCGGGAAGCGCTGAAAACCTTCCGGCGTGAGCATGGCATATCGGGTTGAGATCACGCGCCGCGCTCTGCGCGACTTGGCCACCATCTACCAGCGTATCGAAGCGGAAACCACGGCGCTTGCGGCGCGATGGTTCGACGGGATGGAAAAGGCCATTAACAGCCTCGAAGAGCGCCCGCACCGCGCCCCGGTCACTCCTGAGGACCCCGCGTTACGGCATTTGGTCTACGGCAAAAAGCCCAAAGTCTATCGCATCATCTACGAGATTAAGGAAGACACCTCGACGGTCTCCGTGTTGCACATCCGCCCGCCCGGCCGCGACACGATGAGGCGGCGTTAATCTCTTCCTGTCCGCCAACTATCAGAAAACACGACAGAACAGTGCGGTCCCAGCGCTATCCGTTGCCTCAAGTCAGCGAGACGGCTGCCGCACCGACTGATCATCGGCGGGCGGGCGATAGTTTGCCGCCGCGACGTTTCAAAGTAGGGCGATTCGGCGGCTCCGACCACTGCAAAACGTCTTTGTTCATTCGTAATGAACAATTTGTTCACTCGTTTTGAACGCCTTATCGATAGGTAATTAACGGACCCGACTCAGGACAGGTCGTTGAATCATCCAGGACACAAGAAAAGGAGGCTGCCGCCACTCGAATTACTTGAAGCTCACCGCTCAATTCACCGGTAACCGCAGTCGGAAAAGGATCAGTGGAAGGAAACCCATATGGACCCGTTTAAACAGTTTACCCATGGCGGCACGCTGCATGCCGCCGAAATCTTGTTCAACACGCGCTTTAACTACATGTTCCCATTGCTGGCGGCGAATCCGGATTGCGTGCTGACCCCAGGAGCGGCCACGCAGGGCGCGCTCTTGTCACTGGGAACGGCGATGGCGACCGACACCATCGCAAATCCACTCGACTCGACGATTCCGGCGATCTTCACGTATCTCGGTCAGTTCATCGATCACAATATAACGGCGCAGACCGACCGTGAGATTGGCGTAAGCCGGATCTCCACGCCCGACGGCAATGTCATGGACATCACGCCGTTGCTCTCGAAGGAAGTCGTTGAGAAGCTGGTCAATGGCCGCCGGCCGCATCTCGACCTCGATCAACTATACGGCGACGGCCCCAAGCTCGGCGCCAACGCGAGTCCCGCCGAGGCTGACCGGCTTTTCAATCTCGCAACGCTGGATCTCAAGGTCGTCCCCGATCCGCCCGGTTTTGACGTCCCGCGGCAGGCTGACGGCACGGCCATTATCGCCGACATGCGCAACAACGAGAATCTCAATATCAGTCAACTGCACTGCGCGTTCTTGTTGTTTCACAACAAGGTCGCCGCCGGGCTGCCGGCCGTGCTAACGAAGGAGGAGCGCTATATCCGCGCGCGCCAACTGGTGCGCTGGGCCTATCAGTACATCGTGCTCAACGACTACCTGCCCAACGTTTGCGACCCGGTGGTGGTCAATGATGTAAAGGCCAATGGCTTGCGTTACTACGCGCCGGACGACGACTTGCTGTTCATGCCGCTCGAGTTTTCGGTGGCGGCGTTCCGCTTCGGCCATTCGATGATCCGCCCGGAGTACAAAATTAATGCGACGACCCTCACCTTGACGCAGATCCTCGGTGTCGGAAACTTGCTGACTGGCACGCCGAAGCAACTCGCCGCGGCCGACATTATTGAGTGGCATAATTTCGCCACGATTCCCGGTCAGCCGGCGCCGCAGATGGCGCGCCGGATCGACCCCCTGATCTCGTCAGGCCTGGGCAGCTTGCCGGTATTCCTGCCCGGCTCGACGATCCTGGTCGGCCCGCTCTTGCAGCATCTCGCGCGGCGGAATCTGCTGCGCGGCTTTCTGCTCTCGATTCCTACGGGCCAGGCGGTTGCCGATGCGATGCAGGTCGAAAAATTGGCGGCGAAGGATCTGCGGGATTCATCGAACACGGCGATCAGCGACGCGGTTATCGTCGGCAACTTCGATACCGCCACCCCGCTCTGGTACTACATCCTCCGCGAGGCGGACGTGCAGCAAAACGGCAATCGGCTGGGTTCGGTCGGCAGCCGTATCGTGGCCGAGACGCTCTCCGCGCTCGTTTACCGCGATCGTGCAAGTTACCTCAACAACCTGCAGGATCCGGCAGTCAAACCCAACGGTATCGATGTCGGCGGAACGATCATCGCGACGATCGCCGAACTGCTTCAGTTCGCCGGCGTGCCCCTCTAGTCGGCCATCGGCGACGCGTCTCAAGGGACGACGACAGCGATTTGACAGGTGCGGAGCCGCGCTCGGCATAAGCGCGGCTCCGGCGTTTCATGCGGCGGAGAACCCGCGAGCCAATCTCAATGGATACCGCTCAGCGGGACGCCGGATGTGAGTTGGGCCACGGCGTGCTTGACGCGATCCATCACGGCGGGCGGGATTCGCGCTTCGAGTTGCGGGTTGATAATCACATGGACCATCCCGTCCTTCATCCCCAACTCGATCATCCCGGCATGAAAGGTCCCGGCCTTCACCTCCCCGGCGAGTTTCAGGAACGCGTCGGGAATCGAAGTGACGGCGCTCGCGATCACGACGTCGGGGAAGACGCCGTTTTGATTGCGGTTGGCGCCGAAGGCGTAGATATGGGCCTGGCGCGCGGCGGCGAAGACCCCGAGTCCGGCGGCGTCGGCGTCGTGGAATAGAAAATCCGCACCTTCACTGATTTGCGCTCGCGCCGCCTCCTTCGCCGCGCCGACGTCGTCAAAACTGCCGGTAAAGCTGGTCAGGACGCGGCCAGTTGGCCGAGCCGCCAGAAAACCGCGCCGGAAGCCGTCGAAGGTGAGCTTGATCGCCGGCAACTCGATTCCACCGATCGTGCCCGCGACGCCGCTCCGCGTCATCCCGCCAGCCAGCACGCCTTCGACGTAGGCCGCCTCCTCGATCTTGAAGCTGAGCGACGCTACATTGGCGGACGATGCGCTGCCCGACGTGACAATAAAATCACTCCGAGGAAAATCCTGGCCGGCCTTGAGCGCGGCGTCGGTATACTCGAAGCCGTGGGCGAAAATCAGGTCGAAGTGGCGCGCCGCGAAATCGCGGAAGGCGTCGTCGAAGTCGGCGGGCGAGGTGGTCTGCACCGTCGCGACCTGCGCGCCGAGCTGACGCGCGATCAACTGCAAGCCGTCGTAAGCGGCGGCGTTCCAGCCCGCGTCGCTGATCGGACCCGGCGTCAGGAGGGCGACGCGAAAGGTTACAGCGGGAGTGTCCGAAATTGGGACAGGATTGGTGCGGCAGGCGGTCACGAACCACGCAATCACAGCCAAAATCAGAATCCGGATGACAAGTTGCAGCTTTTTTGACGCTATCACGTGCTGGATTGGCCGGTATGGAATTTGCTGTTTCCGTGACAGTCTTTGCGAAAGTTGTTGACTATATAAAGACAACTAAATAATCGATATGTGTACGTGTTGACAACCTGCGCTCGCCGTGGATTATGAGGGGAACTGAGGCGGTCAGGGCCTAGCTTTGAGCGGCGCGAAGTAAGAGGGCGGAAAGTGATGTTGGGGCGATTTGCGCGAATTGTTGTAACCACTCTGCTGGCGGTATCCGTCATGGGCGGCAGCGCTCTGGCCGGGGCCGAGTTGTCTTTCCCACGCCCCGCGACGATCGAACCCAACGTCAAGTTCTGGGTGGACGTCTTCGCCGGTTACAGCGAGCGCGACTTTGTAATTGTTGATCGCGACCACGTCTGGCGCGTCTATCAGGTGATGCATATCCCCGGGGAGGGCAGTCCGACCCGCGAGGAAGTCGACTCGATCAACGACTACCTGAAGATCAAGTACGCGAACATTCTCAACCGGCTGGCCTCTGGTCAGCAACCCGCCAGCTTTGAGGAAGAGCGGGTCGCCGATCTCTTCAAGGGCGAGTCGACTGCCGCGTACGCGTTGGCGGCGCAAAACCTGCGCGTGCAGCAGGGGATGCGCGAGCGCTTTCGCGATGGGCTGCTGCGCAGCCGCTACTATCGGCCCACGATGGAGCGGATTTTCCGCGCCGTGGATGTGCCGCCCGAACTCGTAACACTCGCCGAAGTCGAGTCCGGCTTCGAATGTCGCGCCAAGTCGGGCGCCGGCGCGGTCGGTATCTGGCAGTTCACACGCGGCACCGGCAAAGAGTACATGCGGATCACGCGCTATCATGACGACCGGCTGAATCCGATCACCGAAACCGAGGCTGCGGCGCGCCTCTTGCGCGCGAACTACGACACGCTGGGCAGCTGGCCGCTGGCGATTACCGCGTATAACTACGGCACCGGCGGGATGGCGGAAGCGTCGAGCGAATATCACGGCGATTATGCCGCGATCGTCCAAAACTACAGCGGCTCACGGTTCGGCTTCGCGTCAAAGAACTATTACCCCGAATTTCTCGCCGCGCTGCAGGTTCATCAGTACGAGGAACAGTACTTCCCCGAGCTGAAGTACGCGGAAACGCCGACGCCGCAGCCCGTGCGGACCGACTTTACGCCACGTCATCAGTACGCCGCGCACCATCTGACGGCGACGCATCGCTTGGCGGTCCATCACGTCCGCCACCTCCACCGGCGTCACGGCTACGTGGCATAGCCGGCGTTCAACGCCTTCTATGCCACTTGCTCGTTGTCTTTATTCTTGACGCAGCTCGCAGACTCGCCTGCTCGCTTCGCGCGCGGACGCGCTCCACTAGCGCTACGTGGCATAGCCGGCGTTCAACGCCTTCTATGCCACTTGCTCGTTGTCTTTATTCTTGACGCAGCTCCAGGGGGCGGCCGATCTTTTACCTTGGCTGTGCCTCGCAGACTCGGCCACCCACCGGAGGCGCGGCCAAACAAAAGACTCGCCTCGCTTCGCGCGCGGACGCGCTCCACTAGCGCTACGTGGCTTAGCCGGTGGCGCCGCTTAGCGCGGTCGCCTCGGCGACCTTCGTGCGCGGACTGATCGCCCGGTAGCTGCGCCGTCCGCGCAGCCGCTCGAGATAGCGCGCGACCCGCGGGAAGGCGTCGAGCGGCATCTGATCAACTTCGAGCACCATCGCGACCATCATCAGCGGCACGTCGGCCATCGAGAAGTCGCCGCAAATCCAGTCGGCGCCGTCGGCAAGCAGCTGTTCGATATAGGGCAGGTCGCGCGTGCGCAGACCCTCGCGGCCTTTTTCCATGCGTGGCTTGTCGCGCTTGTCGGGCTCACTCCAATAGGGCATCCAGATCGGCGGAAGATTGCCGACCAGGATAGCCTCGTCGGCGAACTGCTCGACCATCCGGACCCGGGCCCGCGCGACCGGGTCGGTACGCGGGATCAGCGCCGGCCACGAGTAGCAGTCTTCCAGATACTCGCCGATTACGGTCGAATCGTAGATCGTCAGATCGCCGTCCAGGATATACGGGACCTTGCCCAGCGGATGCTTTGCCGTCATCTCCGGCGGCTTCTTCCACAGATGGCCCGGCGGCAGATTCTCGATCCGGTAAGGAATGCGCTTCTCTTCCAGCACAATTTTGGTTTTGCTCGCGTGGGTCGAACGTAACGTGCCCCACGGATAGTCGCGCTCGGTCGTGTACAGCACGATCATCGGTTGGTCCTCCTGCTGATCTCCGTCGATGGGAAATCAGGATGGCGGGTCGATCTGATAAAGTAAATCCGAGCACGCGCGGCGCGCCGGAGCGAGCAAAGTCCGGGACGCGCGGCCAAAATTAAAACGACCGTGCCGGAGGCACGGAAGAGGGGGCGCGCCAGTGGAGCGCAGCGGAACGAGGGAACGAGTCTGCGAGTCGCGTTCAGGAATCAGCGTCTGCGAGCCGCGGCCAAGGTGAAAGACCAAAAGCTTTTCGAGGAGCCGCTGCGCGGCCTCGCGCAACGGGTTGCGCAAATCCTGGGCGATTCGGGATTGGCGGCGGCGACCCTGCGCCGGGTGCGCGAGCGGGCGCCGGACGAGCGGTTGGCGCTCGCGTTTCTCCTGCAGCTTGGCGAAAACTCACGGCCGGTACTGATCGACGCGCTCAGTGACGACGCGCGGGCCGACGACCTGATCTTCTGCCTGGGCGGCTCGGAACTGATCGCGACCGGATTGCTGGCGCTGGGGGCCGAATGGGTCGCGGCTTTTGACCGCGGGCGCGCGGCGATCCCGCCGCCGGCCGAGGAGTATCCGGCGGATTACGCCGGGTCGCCGGCCGCGCTGGGGACTTTCAAGCGGCGCGGCCTCCTCGCGATCGCGGTCGGCGACCTGCTCGCCCGGCGGAGCGTGGTCGCGACGGTCGAGGCGATGTCGCGGCTCGCGGTGGACTGTATCCGCGCCGCGCTCGCCCTGGCGGCGCGCGAATTGAACGCCGCCGCGATCGCCGAGCATTTCTGCGTCCTCGCGATGGGCAAACTTGGCGCGAATGAACTCAACCTCAGCTCGGATATCGATCTGGTCTATCTGTTTGACGTCGAACAGGATCTGGCGCAACTGGCCGCGGCCCAGCGGCTGGGCGAGAGGTTGACGGAGATTCTTTCGACTAATTGCTTTCGCGTCGACCTGCGGCTGCGGCCCGGTGGGCGTACCGCGCCGCTGGTCAGCCCGATCAGGGGCACGCTCGTTTTCTATCAGAGCTTCGGCGAGACCTGGGAGCGCGCGGCGCTGCTGCGCGCACGCCCCGTGGCGGGCGCGCTGGCCGTCGGTGAGCGGCTGCTCGGCGAACTCAGCCGCTTTGTTTATCGGGTCTACCTGGATTTCGATACGCTACGCGAATTGCGCGCGATGAAGCAGCAGATCGAACGCGAATTGCGCTCGCCCGATCTGGTCAAGCGCAACGTCAAGCTGGGCCACGGCGGGATTCGCGAGCTCGAGTTTATCGTGCAGGCCCTGGCTCTGATCTACGGTGGCCGCGATCCGCGCTTGCGCACGCCCAATACGCTGGCCGCGCTGGAGCGGCTCGAAGCTTGCGGCTACATGGCGGCGGCGCGCGCGCAGGCGCTTGCGGCGGCCTATCTCTTTGTGCGCAACGTCGAGCACAAGCTGCAGGTCGCGGCGGGTCTGCAGACTCATACCCTGCCCGCGGATCCGGCCGGCCGCGGAATCCTGGCCGCGCGACTCGGCTATGGCAAGACCGCGGACGCCGCCGATCGTTTCGGCGCGGAGCTGGATACGCAGCGGGCAATGGTCGCGGAACAGTTCCGCCAGATGTTGCGCGAGGATGAAGACGGCGCGCCCGCCACGACCTCCGCGCTCGCGCAGGCCGCCTGGGACGCCGCACCGGACACGGAACGCGCCGCCGCGATCCTCGCCGAGTTGGGCTTTGCCCATCCGACGGAAAGCGCCGCCCATCTGGAGCGCCTGGCCCAGGGTGCGAGCGATATTACGGGCAGCCGGCGCCGTCGCGAGGCGCTGGAGCGGCTCGGTCCGAAACTGCTCGACCAGATTCGCGAAGTGGCGGATCCCGACCTCGCGCTCCTGAATCTGACCGCATTCGCGGCGGCCGTCGGCGCGCGAACCTCGTACCTCGCACTCCTTGAGGAGCGCCCGGCGACCCGTCGTGTCCTCCTGCGCCTGTTCGGCTCGAGCGCCTATCTCTCGACGCTGTTTATCCGTCATCCCGAGATGATCGATACGCTGGTCCGCTCGGATCTGGCGCACGCGCGCCATTCCTCCGCGGAACTCGCGGTGGAACTGCACGCGTTGCTCGACGCGTGTACCGATCTGGAGGGACAGCTCGACGCGATCCGCACGTTCCGCCAGCAGGAATTCCTGCGCATCGCGATCGCCGATCTGGCGGGCGAGCTTGAGCTGCGCGAAGTGCAGGGCGAGCTTACCCAACTGGCGGAGACCGTGCTGCGCGAAGCGCTGGAGCTCGCGATGCGCGAAGCGCGCGCCCGTTATCACATTCCGGCCGAGTTGAAGCTCTGCGTCATGGCGATGGGCCGCATGGGCGCCGGCGAGATGTCCTACAATTCGGATCTCGATCTGATCTTCGTCTATTTTCTGCCGGGCGAGGTCGCGGCGAGCGGCCGCGAAGCGGCCTCCCGCGTGGTGCAAAAACTCATCGCGATTCTGGAGGCGCCGACCCGCGAGGGCTACGCCTACAAGATCGATCTGCGTTTGCGCCCTTCGGGCAACGCCGGGCCGTTGGTCGCGTCGCTCGAAGGCTTTCACGCGTACCATCGGCAGAGTTCGGCCCTGTGGGAGCGGCAGGCGCTGGTGCGCGGACACGTGGTCGCGGGCGACCGCGCGCTTGGCGATGAAGTCGAAGCGGCCCGCCGCAAATTCGTCTTTGGCCGCGGACTCGACGCGGCCGAGGTCGACGAAATCGCGCAGATGCGCGCGCGGATCGAGCGTGAACTCGGCGGTGAATCGGCGGGCCGGCTCAACCTCAAGCAGGGCGTCGGCGGGATGGTCGAGGTCGAGTTCCTGACCCAGATGATGGCATTGCGTTACGGCCGCGAGTATCCCGCGTTGCGCTATCGCGGGACCGCCGCGCTGTTTCGCGGTATCGCGGAGCACGGCCTGATGCCGGCCGGCGAAATCGCCGCGCTCGAAGATGATTATCGCTTTTTGACCGGCCTCGAGAATCGCCTGCGCATCGCGAGCGATCACGCGGTCTCGGCGCTGCCGACGGCGCTTGCTCACTTGACGCCGCTGGCGCGCCGGGCCGGTTACTCCGGCGCGACCGCCGCGGAGGAATTACTGCGCGATCTTGCTATCCGTCGGCAGCGGGTGCGCGCCACCTTCGAGCGCTGCTTCGCGCGCGAGCGCACGAAGTAACGTGGTAGCCGGGTACGAGGGTTGACAGTGAGCGCGGGGTTCTAGTAAAAGATTTTGAGAATCATTCTCATTCTCAATGGATGAAAGACAACCACCATGCCGTCCAAGCCCAAGCGACCCTTCTTCCCGCTCCTCCTGTGCGCGTGCTTGATCGCCTTAAGCCGATATCGGGCGCAGGCAGGTGACACGCCGCCGACCGAGATCCGTTTCGAAAATCATCACTTCGTCCCCCGGAACCTGACGGTTGCGGCGGGCCAGGAGTTGGTAATCAAGGTGGTCAACGCCAGCGCGGAAACGATCGAGTTCGAGAGTTTCAAACTCAACCGCGAAAAGGCGGTTTCGCCCGGTGAGACGATCAGCGTCCATCTACCGGCGCTGAGTCCGGGGACCTACGACTTCTACGACGATTTCCATCAGGACGTACCCGAAGGAACTATCGTTGCGAAGTGACTCAGCGGCGTATCACGCGGACGGCGGTGACGGCGTTGGTGGTCGGCCTCGCGCTGGCGCAATTGATTCCCGTGGCGCGGACCAATCCACCGTCCAAAGGTGAGGTAGGTGCGCCGGCGCCGGTCGCGGCCACGCTCCGGCGGGCTTGTTACGACTGCCATTCGAACGAATCCCGCTGGCCCTGGTACAGCGGCGTGGCGCCGCTGTCATGGCTGATCGTTCATCATGTGGCGGAGGGGCGGAGGGAACTCAACTTTTCCGAATGGAGCATTTATTTCCCGCGGACGCGGCGGCGCAAGCTCCAATGGATCGGACGGGCGCTGCGCGATGAGAAGATGCCGCCCTGGTCCTACGGCCTGATGCATCCTGCGGCGCGCCTGACCGACAGCGATCGGACCGCGCTCGAGCAATGGATCGAATCCGCGCTGGCCACGACCTCCGCTGGAGGATCGAACAAATGAAGGATATTGGATGAAAAGACACTTAGGCCTGATTATGCGAGCCGGCCTCCTGCTCCTGATTCCCTTGCTGCGGGCGTCACAGGCCAGAGCACAGCTCGATCCGTGGGAATTCGAAATCTATCCCTACGCCACCGAGTCCCGCGGGATGGTCGAATTGGAAACCGATAACGCTGTCGTGACCAACGGTCACAGCGTGGGCCCCAACGGAACGGCCAAAGGAACCTATCCAAGCCAGGGGATGTGGTACAACGCCTACGAACTGACTTATGGTCTCACCGATCGGATCGAGACCGCCGCCTACCTGACCATGGCCATGCCGAGTGGCCACGGTTATTGGTGGGCGGGCGACAAGATCCGCCTGCGCGGCCGGCTGTTCGACGAAGAGACGCTGCCCGTCAACCTCGGCTGGTACACGGAGCTGGAATGGCACAAGACGCCGCAGTTCGACGACGCTGATCTCGAACTCGAGCTGAAACCGATTATCGAAAAGGACGTCGGCCCCGTTGCGGTTGTCCTGAATCCGGTCTTCGAAAAGCCGCTTTACGGCCGGGGGCACGATCAGGGTTTCGAGTTCGGCTATCGCAACGGCGCCTACTACCGCTGGCAGCGCTATCTCTCGCCGGGGGTCGAGTTCTACGGCGGCATCGGGCTCCTCGACGACAGCGATCCGCTAAGCGCTCAGCAGCACTACGTCTTCCCGGTCGTGTGGGGTGAATTGCCGCACAGTATCGAGTACAACGTCGGTCCCGGCTTCGGCCTGACGCGCGGCTCCGATCGCGTGATCGTCAAATTCAACGTGGAGCTGGAGCGTTTCGTCGGCGCGCTGTTCGGACCGTCGTCCGACAGCGGCTGGTTCTTCTAGTTCGCTACGCCCTTGGGAGCATCCTGTAGCGAATCGGCATGTGCTTGATCCCGCCGACGAAGCTCGACCGCATCCGTTCGATCGGACCCGCCAACTCGACCGCCGCGAGCCGCTGCGCGAGTTGCTGAAACATGATCTGCAATTCGAGCCGCGCGAGATTCGCGCCCAGGCAGTAATGCGCACCGATGCCGAAGGCCAGATGCGGATTCGGATTGCGCGCGATATCGAATTTGAACGGCTCCTCGAAAACCTCTTCGTCGCGATTGGCCGACGGATAGAACAGCCCCAGCACGTCGCCCTCGCGGATCTTCTGGCCGCGCAGCACCGTGTCGCGCATCGCGACCCGGGTGAATTGGATGACTGGCGAAACCCACCGGATAATCTCGTCGACCGCGGTGGGAACGAGGCGCGGATCGTTCTTGAGGCGGTTCCATTGCTCGGGATGCTGGATCAACGCGTGCAGACCGCCGGTCGTGGCGTTGCGCGTGGTTTCGTTGCCCGCGATGATCAATAGCGCGAAGTAGGAGAGCATCTCGAACGGTGGTATGGCCTGCGCGTGCACGCAGCCATGGGCGAGCGCGGTCGAAAGATCGTCGCGTGGATTCTTCTGGCGGTCCGCGATCAGCCCGCTGAAGTACTGGAAGAATTCCATGCGTGCGCGTTCGAGCGTCTCACGGATTGAATCGCTCTTGGCGTATTCCGGGTCCTCCGGCCCGATCATCTCGTTGCTCAACCGAAACATCATCGGCCAATCAGCGCGCGGAATCCCGAACATCTCGGCGATCACGGCGAGTGGCAGCTTGGCGGAGATCTCGGTCACGAAGTCGCCTTCCGTGCGGCCAACCGCGTCGTCGAGCAATTCCGCCGTCACCGCTTCGATTTGCATCCGCAGATGTTCGACGGCGCGCGGTGTGAAACGGCGATTGACCACGGTGCGGTACTCGTTGTGCTCCGTCCCGTTCATGTTGAGCAGCTGGCGCAGAATCGCCTCGCCGGAACGATCCTCGCCGGGCTGCATCTTGAAGATAGCCAACAACTGACGCTCGGCTGGAAGCGAGTTGAAAAGCTCGGACTGGCGGGAAACCTCGACGACGTCGGCGTGTTTCGTGATCGCCCAGAAGGGATGGACGTCCGGGCGCTCGTACCAGAAGACCGGCGCTTCGCGGCGCAGCAGCGCCCATTCTTGGTGCGGATAGCCGCGTTCGACGTAAGGACCGGGATCGATGATATCGATATTGTCGAGGGTCAGCGCCATTTCTGAATGAACCTCCATTCAGTCTCTTTACCCAGCTTAACATCGGTGCAACCGCGAGCATACGCTTGATCTTGCGGGCGGCTTGAGCCGGATGGTGCGGCGTGGGATATCTTCGGGACCATGCCGCACGACGTGATTATGGACGACGCGATCGAGATAATTTCGTCGTCACGCCCGCTCGACGCGACGATCACGCCGCCGGGTTCGAAGAGCATCACGAATCGCGCGCTCCTGCTTGTGGCTATGGCGCATGGCCGGTCGAGGATCAGCGGCGCGTTGCTCAGCGACGACACCCGGCGGATGGCTGCGGCGCTGACGGCGCTGGGCTTTGAGCTCGCGGTCGACGAGCCTGGACGCCTGATCACGGTGGTCGGTCAGGGTGGTAATATCCCTGCCGCCGGAGCCAGCCTCGACGCCGGTAACGCGGGTACCGCGATGCGTTTTCTGGCGGGATTCGTGACGCTCGGCCGGGGCCGCTTCCGGATCGACGGAAGCGCGCGAATGCGTGAACGGCCGATCGCGGCGCTGCTCGACGCTCTTCGGGCGCTGGGCGTCGCCGCTTCGAGCGAGACAGGCAACGACTGCCCGCCGATCATGATCGATACGTCGTCGGCTCCATTCGCGGGGGGCGCCGCCACGATCGACGCGACCTTGTCGTCGCAGTTCGTGTCGGCCCTCCTGATGCCCGCGCCGCTATGGCGCGACGGCTTGCGGCTGACCGTCGTCGGTGAGACCGCGCGCCCGTTCATCGATATGACGCTCCGCCTGATGGCCCACTGGGGCGCGTCCAGTTCGTTTACCGGCGACCTGATCGTGGTTCCGGGCGGCCAGCGTTACCATCCGATGGACTTTGCGGTCGAACCCGACGCTTCGGGGGCGAGCTACTTCGCAGCAGCGGCGGCCGTTGGCGGCACGGTGACCCTTCGCGGCCTGCGCCAGGAATCGGTGCAGGGCGACACGGAATTTTTCGCGATTCTCGAAAAGATGGGCGCCCGGGTCACGTGGCATCCGGACCGGGTCGAGGTGACGGGCACCGGCGCACTGCGCGGAGTCGACGTGGCAATGAATGCGATGCCGGACATGGTGCCGACGCTGGCCGCGATCGCGCCCTTCGCCTCCACCCCGACGCGCATCCGCGGCGTCGGCTTTATCCGCCATCACGAGAGCGACCGTATCGCCGCGCTCGCGACCGAACTGCGCCGGCTCGGCGCGGCGGTCGAGGAATATGAGGACGGCCTCGGGATCGCGCCGTCGCCGCTGCATGGAGCGACGGTTGCGACCTACGACGACCATCGGATCGCGATGGCGTTTGCGGTAGTCGGGCTGAAGGTCGCGGGCGTACGAATCAGCAATCCGGGGTGCGTCGCGAAGACCTACCCGGACTTTTTTCGCGATCTGGCTACTTTGTATGCGTGATATCCGCGCGCGAGTTTTATGTGCCGAAGGCCCCTTTGGTCATTCTTCACGGAGTTTATCCTCGAGGAGCGCAGCGACCAAGGGCTCAGAATGAAATGACGCCGCTCGCCTAAAGCCTCCGCCGGTGTTCCGCTTGCCAAAACGCGTCTGATTACCTAACGATCCAAGGATCATTCGGTGCGGCAGAGGAGAAACCCAATGCAAATCGATCCCCAGATGCAGGCGATTCTCGATATGGCGGCCAAGGCTGGCGGCAAGCCCTTTCACGACATGGCTCCGGTGGAAGCCCGCCAGGTCGCTGACGCCATGTTCGCGGCGTTTCGTGGCACGCCAAAAGAGGTCGCGAAGATCACCGACATGAAGATTCCCGGTCCAGCGGGTGAAATTCCGCTACGCGTCTATACCCCCTCCGGGGCAGGACCGTTTGGGTGCCTGGTCTTCTTTCATGGCGGCGGCTGGGTGATCGGCAATATCGAGACCCACGACGTCGTCTGCCGCGAATTCACGGCGGGGGCGGGCGTGGTGACGGTCTCCGTCGATTACCGGCTCGCGCCCGAGCATCGCTTCCCCGCCGCGCCCGAGGATTGTTACGCGGCGACCAAGTGCGCCTTCGACAACGCGAAGTCGATCAATATCGATCCGAACCGGATCGCGGTCGGTGGCGACAGTGCCGGCGGTAATCTGGCGGCGGTGGTATCGCAGATGGCGCGTGATCGCGGCGGGCCAAAGGTCGCGTTTCAACTCCTGATCTATCCGGCGACGGATTGTGTGAATGAGACGCCGTCGCAGCGCGAATTTGCCAAGGACGGTTACATTCTGTCGACCGCCGATATGCATTGGTTTTACGGCCATTACCTGACGGCCGCGGACAAGACGAATCCCTACGCCTGCCCGGCCGTGGCGAAGAACCTCGCCGGCTTGCCGCCAGCCTATGTGATGACCGCCGCGATCGATCCGCTGCGCGACGAAGGCGAGGCTTACGGCGCGAAGCTGCGCGAGGCGGGCGTCAAGGTCAAGGTGAAGCGCTACGAAGGGGTCTGCCACGGGTTCGTCAGCTTTGCCTCGATGGTCGAAGTCGGCAAACAGGGAATCGCGGACTGTTGCGCCGAGCTGCGCGCGTCGATCGGGCGCTAGAGCGGCCAAAACAAGGACCGGGATTCTCCGCCACAGACGAGCCAGATGCGCGGGAACGACAGAACCAGGAAGGGACCGAAAAAGAGGAAGACCATATGCGGCGCGAAGTCGAAATAAAGGCGGAAGGGATCAAATTGCGCGGCTGGATGTACGTGCCGGATCGCGTTTCCGGGCCGGTCCCGGCGATTGTGATGGCGCACGGCTTCTCGGCGGTCAAGGAGATGTATCTCGACCGCTACGCCGAAGTCTTCAGCGCGGCCCGGATGGCGGCGTTGGTCTTCGATAACCGCAACTTCGGCGCGAGCGAGGGCGAACCACGCCAGGAGATCGATCCGTGGCAGCAGGTGCGCGACTATCGCCACGCGATCACCTGGGTATCCCAGCAGCCCGGAATTGATCGCGCGCGGATCGGCGTCTGGGGGTCAAGTTACAGCGGCGGACACGCGCTGGTGCTGGGCGCGATCGACCGGCGGGTCAAGTGCGTCGTCTCGCAGGTGCCGCTGGTCAGCGGCTCGCAGAACCTGAAGCGGCTCGTGCGCGCCGATATGGCGGCGCCGATGCGCGCGCAGTTCGACGCCGACCGCGAAGCCCGTTTCGGCGGCGCCGCCCCGATGATGATCCCGGTCGTCAGCGAGGATCCGCTGGGACCGGCCGCGCTGCCGACAGCGGATTCGTGGAGCTGGTTCGTGGATACGGGCAAGAGTCGCGCTCCGTCATGGCGCAACGAAGTCACTCTGCGCACGGTCGAGATGCTGGGCGAATACGAGCCCGGTTCCTATATCGAGCGGATCAGTCCGACGCCGTTGCTGATGATTATCGCCGACGGTGACCATCTGGCGGTCGCTGACGAGGCGTTCGCCGCCTACAATCGCGCCCTCGAACCGAAAAGACTGCTGGTGTTGAAGGGCGGCCATTTCGATGCCTACGTGAAAGACTTCGAGGCTTCGAGCAGCGCCGCGTGCGCGTGGTTCGCGACGCATCTCGGCAAATAGAACGCGAACCGGGCGCGCAAGCCGTTAGCCTTGCGCGCCCGGGGTCATTTGCAACCTTCGTGATTACCCAAGCCCCTCGGCCGGTGTATCGCAGGAATTGTTACTGGCCACTTGGCTCGTCAATCGACTGGTCGCCACTCGCCTGATGGGCGGCCGCAAAGTAGCCGTGCATCGCTTGCCGGTTGCTTTGCAGATTGCCGTGTAGCGTGGCGGCCGCTGCCAGTTGGGAGGTCGAAAGTTGCCCGCAGACGTTTTGCGCGACGGCGTCCTCGTCCTGCATCACCTTGAGCTGGGCTTGCGACACGGCGGTCTCGTACTCAGTCAAAGCGGTGTTTTTCGCGAGGATTTGCTGCGTCAGGTTCTCTTTAGCGGTCATCAGGGCCTGTCGGTCGGTACGCATCGAAGAATTCTTGAACGTCCCCCGGAGATTAGCCTTGACCGATTTCGGCGCGGCCGTCATGCAGGCCATCAACGCCGGCGAACCATGATGATGGCCCCCTCCACCACCAAAAGCCCATGCCTGGGCCGCAACGGTCAGGAGTGTAGCTCCTGCGGCGGCCGCGACCAATGATGAAAATTTCCTCATAGCTCTGTCTCCTTAAGCAATAGTAATGTTTGCTGGCCAGCTTGTTTTGACAGAGCTTAGGACGGCTGCAATGCGTAAAGGTTTCCGGGCTGGCGCCGAAGGCACGGAATAATGCCGCAAATCCGACTGCTTCTTATTGGCTGCGACAGTTGGACGGAAAGGTGTATCCGAGGAAGGAACCGGGACCGTTCGGGCAGCGCCGACTGGTTGGCGACGGAATGGGCAAGTAGAATGCGGACCGGGCGCGCAAGCGATCAGGCTTGTGCGCCCGGTGTTATTTAATTGAGAAGCGGCTTAGCTGATCGGACAGACCCCAGGTCGATGCACAAATGCATTCACGAATCTGGTCAAATCCACGCCCGATGGAATGAAGGCCATGCCGCCGGGATCGGACATGCCATTGACGATCGGCGTTACGAACCCGGTCGTCAGGTTCGTCTGGCCAACGAACGACTCGATCGGATTAGCCGCGGTCGGCGTCGCGAATACGCTCACCGCTGAATACGCGGCCGGGCCAAAGTAGGGCGCGGTAATCGCATAGACCGCATTTAGTCCCTTGTCCGCGACCAGCAATTCGCCGTTGCTGCGCTCCGCAAACACCGTGTCGTCGAGCTGCGTGTTCCCGATCGTCGATCCGCCCGCCTCCGAGGTCAGCGGAATAACCAATGCGTTCTGGCACTTCAGCCCAGGATACTGCACGACGATCAATTCCCCGTCGCCTTGCGAGGTCATGACCAGCTCGCCCGCCGGATCGACGATCATCGAGTCGGGATCCTGAAGATTGAGGGTCTCCGTCGTGCCGGTAGTTACATTGATGGCCGAGGCGTCGCCATTGAGGATACTGGTCAGAACCGGAGTCTTGCCCTTCAGTTTGAGCTGCACGATCGCCGGCGCGGTATTCGGGTTGATCGTCGGCGCGGACGCGCTCAAGTAGACCGCCCCGTTATTGAAATCGATATCATCGTAGCCGCCGCCGTGCGGCCCCGTGCCGAGCTGATAGATCGTCTGCTTCCCGGTCTTCAGATCGATTATTGACAGATTGGCGTTGCCGTCCTCATTCTGCAGCGCCCATAGGTCGTTCCGCGAGGGATTGTAGCGGAGGCCGTCATTGTGACCGACGATCGTAAAATTTTGGATCAGGTTGCCCTTGAAATCATACTCGACAACATTGCTGATCGCGCCGCCGGAACCATCCGGAGCGCCACCATTGCCGTAGCCGATAAATACATTGGTCGAGCTGAAAGTCACGGAATCTGGAGCGCTCAGACCGGTTGGCGCCGTCGCGAAGGTCGTGACCGAGTAGGGCGCGGTCGCCACGACCTGCGCGTATGCGCCGGCCGCCGTCAGAGCGAGAGCTGCTCCGAGCGAGCAGGCGCCAGCCAACAAGCGTGTGCGAAAGAGCTTCGATGAGCTCATCAGTAATCCTCCTGAGGTAAAATGAGTTGCCGAACGCAAGAGAGTATGGTGGGGATCGCTGCACCGCTGTTACCCGGAAGTTGCGCGCAGGTTAAATCGCCGGCGACCGCGGCGCGGACCATCCGCGTCATTCAGTGTAGAATCGTTCGCAACCCGGCCCACCTGAGCGGCGGCGAAAAGGGAGATGAGGCAGATGCGAGAAGTGGTAGTCGTCGATGGCGTCCGCACCCCGATCGGCCGCGCCGGCCGCGATCAGTCCTATTACAAGGAAATTCGCGCGGACGAGCTGGGCGTCTTTTGCGTCAAGGAGCTGCTGCGGCGCCAGAGCGGGCTTAATCCGGCGGAAATCGAGGACGTGGTCTGGGGCTGCGCCAACCAGTCGGGCGAACAGAGCCTGAATATCGGACGCATGATCGCCCTGCTCGCCGGACTCCCGGTCGAAGTCGCCGGGACCACGATTGACCGTCAATGCGGTTCGAGCCTGCAAGCGGTCAACTTCGCGGCGCAGGCAATCCTGGCGGGCGCGGGCGAAGTCGCGATCGCGGGCGGCGTCGAGCATATGTCGCGCATTCCGATGGGGGCCGGGGTCAATCCGAATCCGCGGCTGCTCGAGATGTTCCCGCCGGACATGTTCCTGATGGGGATGACGGCCGAGCGATTGGCCGAGATGTACCGGACCAGCCGGCATGACGCGGACGTGTTCGCCTCCCGCTCGCATCAGCGTGCGCTGGAGGCACGCGAGCGCTTCAAGCGGGAGATCGTCCCGGTGACGCTCCCCGGCGGCGCGGTGGACATTGATCAGGGTCCCCGGGCGGAAACGACGGTCGAGAAGCTCGCCGCCCTCAAGCCGTCATTCAAGCCCGACGGTCAGGTTACGGCCGGCAACTCTTCGCAAATCAGCGACGGCGCCGCCGCCGTCCTGCTGATGAGCGCGGAGCGCGCCAAGGCGCTGGGTCTCAAACCCAAGGCGCGGATCCGTGCGACCGCCGTCGCGGGGGTGCGTCCCGAAATCATGGGATGGGGTCCCGTGCCGGCGACGCACAAGGCGCTCGATCGCGCCGGACTCAAGCTCGCGGAGATCGGGCTCTGGGAGATCAATGAAGCCTTCGCGGCACAAGTATTAGCCTGCAATACAGTGCTTGGAATTGACCAGGAGCGGCTCAACGTCAATGGCGGCGCGATCGCACTGGGTCATCCGCTGGGTTGCTCAGGGGCGCGACTGGTCGTTACGCTGGTCCATGAGATGGAGCGGCGCGGGGTTCCGCTCGGGGTCGCGACGATGTGTATCGGGATCGGGCAGGGTATTGCGACGGTTTTCGAGCAGATCTGACACCCAAAATGCGTTGCATTCTGGAATTGTGGAGTCACTGAGGCTATTATACGGATTCGATATGGAAGCTGCTGAAGTCAAACGTTTGATCGAACAGGGGTTGCCCGGCGCGAATGTCGAGGTCCAGGACACGACCGGTGGCGGCGACCACTTCGAAGCCCTGGTGGTCAGCGACACCTTTGAAGGCAAGAGTCTGGTCGAACGTCATCAGGTCGTCTATGGGGCGTTGGGCGACGCGATGCGCGCGCGGGTGCATGCCCTGGCGCTGAAAACTCTCACGCCAGCGCAATATAAGAATCGGAGGTAGCGAGTATGTCCAGTGCGGTCGAGCGGATTCAGTCCGCCATAGCCAGCAACAAGATCTGCGTCTTCATGAAGGGCAACCGGAATTTCCCGCAGTGCGGTTTTTCCGCCGCCACCGTGCAGGTCTTTGAAGAGATTGGCGCGCCTTACGGTACGGTCGACGTGCTGAGCGACCCGGAGCTGCGCGAGGAGATCAAGGCTTTCAGCAATTGGCCAACGATCCCGCAGGTCTATATCAACGGCAAATTCGTTGGTGGATGCGATATTGTGCGCGAGCTTTACGAGAGCGGCGAGTTGCACACGATCGCAAAATCAGCGGGCGAAGCCTCAGCCGCAAAGTAGTCCGCCGAACCAGGCGACGTTCCCCCGCACCGGATGCGATGGGTCATCCCACCGCATCCGGCGCTTGCTTGTCTTAACTTTGGCCGCGCCTCCGGTGGGTGGCCGAGTCGCGCGAGGCGTCGTGCGCGATGCTCATTCGTCGCTGCCGTCGACGCTGTAAGCACCCGGTCCCATACTCGCCACGAACAGCAACCCGCCCATCGTGGAGATATTTTTCAGCATCATGATCATGTTGATCATGGCGTCAGTTCCTTGGCGATAGGGTGTGAAGTGAAAGATGTATGTGACGGGAATCAGCCAAAGGAAAATCACGAGCGCGGCGAGCCGGGTCCTGAAGCCGACGACGACCAGCAGTCCGCAGCCGAACTCGACCAGAATCGTCAGGATTAGCGCCGGGGTCACCAGACCCTGGGGTATCCCGGCACTCGCCATGTAGCCTGCGGTCCCCGCGAAACCGGTAATCTTCCCGAACCCCGAGACCACAAAGATCAGGGCCAGCAGAATCCGTCCGATCAGCCTCCCAAGATCATTCGATCCATTCATCGTTCACCCCCGACGGAGCGCGAGAACTCAAGCCTCCGGTTTTGCGCGCCTTAAAGTGATCCGGGCCATTTACGGTAGCAGTACGCTATCCTGCTCCGCCTTGGCAAGGCTGAAGTCGATGGCCGCGGGACCGCTACTTGAGGGCCCGGATGAACTCGATCAGCAGCCGGTTGACCTCGGCCGGACTCTCCTGCTGGGTCCAATGGCCGATCCCCGGCAGGATGACTTTTTTGGTGAGGTTCGGCACGTTACGCGCCATCGCTTCGACTTCTTCGCCCCAAAAGCCGAGGACGCCGTCGCGATCGCCCGCGATGAAAAGCGTTGGCTGGCGCAGCTTCGCGCCGTCAAGAAAAGGCGTCAGCGCCCAATTGCGATCAACATTGCGATAGTAATTGAGTCCGCCCCCAAAGCCGCTCCGTTGGAACTCGCCGGCGAAGAAGTCGATATCCGCGTCGGTTACGAAGCTCGGCCTGGTCGCCGCGGGCGGCATCAAGTTGCCCATCTCATTGGGGTCGACCGCGAATTTCCAGCGCTGCTCCGGCGGTGGCTCGCCCGACGCCGAGTACAGCGCGTTCAGTATCGATCCGCGGACGTCGGCTTCAAAAAACTTCTCCGATCCCGGACTGCGGAAGATCTGCTGATAGAAGATCTTGCCCGGATATTTCTGTTGCTCCCAGGCGCTCGGACTGATCGAGAGACGCGGCAGGAACGGCACGCTCAACAGGGCGACGGCGCGAAACAGGTCGGGCCGGAAGAGTGCGGCCGCCTGCGTGATCCATGCGCCCCAGTCGTGCCCCACGATCACGACCGGCTCTGCGCCGAGCGCGTTGACCAGTCCGACCAGATCGCCGGTGAGCTGAAAGATGTCGTAAGCCTCGACCGCCGCGGGACGGTCGGTCTGCCCGTAGCCGCGCATATCCGGCGCGACCGCGTGGAACCCGGCGTCGGCCAGCGCGCGAATCTGATGCCGCCACGAGTACCACGACTCGGGAAAGCCGTGGCACAGCAGCACGTATGGACCCGCGCCCATCTCCGCATAGTGGAGGCGAATGCCGTTGACGTTGGCGAAGCGATGCGCGATCTCGGCCATTTGCTTTTCTCCCCTGAGGGCTCGATAGCGCGCAGCCTAGCACAGTTGTGAGGAGCGCTGCCGAATGCGGCTGCGGGCGTCCGCGCGTCTTGAGCAGTTGCCCTTGAATGAGCGTTCTGTCGCAACTATGGTGGCTTCAACCCCACGCGGACAGGTTAATCATGCCACTGTGGAAAGCCGATCAGACCTTCTATCCGTCGCCGCGGATGGCGATGCAGGCGCCGCGCGAAAAGCTGGCCTACGTCGCCGCCTTCAATCCGTATCCGGCGAACGGCAAGCATGACGCGATGTGCGTGCTCGACGTCGACCCGAGCTCGCCTACCTACAGCCAGGAGGTCGGCCGCGTCGAGATGCCGACGGTCGGCGACGAGCTGCATCATTTCGGCTGGAACGCCTGCAGCGCCGCGCTCTGTCCCTACGCGCCGCATCCGCATGTGGAACGGCGCTATCTGATCGTGCCCGGACTGCGTTCGTCGCGCATCTATGTGATCGACACCAAGCCCGACCCGCGCCATCCGAAGATCATCAAGACGATCGAGCCGGAGGAGATCGCGGCGCGCACAGGCTATAGCCGCCCCCATACGATTCATTGCGGGCCCGACGCAATCTATGTCAGCGCGCTGGGCAATCCCGCCGGTGACGGGCCGGGCGGGCTCTTTCTGCTCGATCACGAGAGCTTCGATGTGTTGGGCCGCTGGGAAGTCGAGCGCGGGCCACAATATCTCGCTTACGACTTCTGGTGGCATCTCGGTTATGACGTCGCGGTGACCAGCGAATGGGGCACCCCCAAGATGGTCGAAAACGGGGTCCAACCCGACCTGCTGCTGAGCGGGAAATATGGCCACGCGCTCCACTTCTGGGATTTGCGCCGCCGGCGTCATGTGCAATCGCTCGAGATGGGGCCCGAGTATCAGATGGCGCTCGAATTGCGCCCCGCGCACGATCCGACCAGGTCGCATGGCTTCGTCGGCGTGGTCATCTCGACCAAGGATCTGTCGGCGTCGATCTGGCTGTGGCATCGCAACAACGGCAGTTGGGCGATGCAAAAGATCATCGATATTCCCGCCGAGCCGGCTGATCCGGACCTGCTGCCGCCGGCGCTGAAGCCGTTCAAGGCGGTCCCGCCGCTCATCACGGATATCAATCTGAGCCTCGACGATCGGTTTCTATATATCGCGTGCTTCGGCACCGGCGACCTGCAGCAATGGGACGTGAGCGATCCCTTTGCGCCGAAGCTGACCGGCAAGGTGCGGCTGGGCGGCATCGTTTCGCACGCGCCGCATCCGCTGGGCGGCGCCCTCAACGGCGGCTCGCAGATGCTCGAACTGAGTCGCGACGGCCGCCGGATTTATCTCAGCAATTCGCTTTACGGCGCCTGGGATGAGCAATTCTATCCCGAAGGCGTGCGCGGTTGGGTTACGGTGGTCAACACGGGCGCGAACGGCGGTCTCGAAATCGACCCGAAGTTCTTCGTCCCTTTCACCGGCGAACGTGCCCATCAAGTCCGGCTCGAAGGGGGCGACTCGTCCTCGGATTCCTTCTGCTATCCGTGAGAAGCGCATGGCCCTGGATCGCGATCACGCTACTGGGTGCGTACCACGGCCTCGATCCCTCGATGGGCTGGCTGTTCGCCGTCGCGCTCGGCCTGCAGGAAAAGCGCCGCGGCAAGGTAATCGCCGCGCTTTTTCCGATCGCCGCCGGGCATTTGCTCTCGATCGCGCTGGTGGTCGCACTGATCGCCTCGGTGATGACCCAGGCGTGGTGGCTGTTGCGCCCGGTGGGTGCGGCGGCGCTGATTCTTTTCGGGATTTTCCGCCTCGTCTGGCCGCGCGCTCATCCGCGCTGGGTGGCGATGAAGGTCAGCGCCTTCGATCTCGTGGTCTGGTCCTTCCTGATGGCGACGGCGCACGGCGCGGGCTTGATGCTTTTCCCGGTTCTGATCAGCATGCCGTCCGTCCCCATGTGCGCACCCCTAATCGCTCATCATCAGGATGCGATGCCGGCGATCGGGCACGGCGCGATCGGGCTCGCGCAGGCCGCCGCCGTGGTAATCCTGCATACGTCCGCGATGTTCGCGGTTATGGGCACGATCGCGATCGTCGTCTATCAATGGCTCGGACTCCGTATTTTACGCAGCGCCTGGATCAATCTCGACGCGATCTGGGCGGGAGCCTTGATCAGCGCCGGGGTGCTTTCGCTCGTCATTTGAGTTAACCAGTAGTCAACCCCGATCTGTACCAATCGATGTCCGCCGCACCAACCGCCGCCGCAATCCCGCACGCCGTCCCAACCCATAAGTGGCTGATCGCCTTGGCCGTGATGCTCGGGACGGCGCTGGAGGTGCTCGACAACTCGATCGTCAATGTCGCGCTGCCGCACATGCAGGGCAGTTTCTCGGCCAGTGTCGACGAGATCGCGTGGGTCCTCACGAGTTACCTGGCCGCCAACGGGATCATGATCCCGATGACCGCGTGGATCTCTTCGCGATTCGGACGCAAGCGCTATTTCCTGACCTCGGTCTTTGCTTTCGTTACCGCCTCAGCGCTCTGCGGGATGGCGCGGTCGCTCAGCCAGATGGTGTTGTTTCGTCTGATTCAGGGCGCCGCCGGCGCGGCGATGATTCCCTCATCGCAAGCCATCCTGATGGAGACGTTTCCGCCCGAGGAACAACAAATGGCCATGGCGCTGTGGGGGGTGGGCCTGATGGTCGCGCCGATCCTCGGGCCGACGCTCGGCGGCTGGATCACCGACAACTGGAACTGGCGCTGGAATTTCTACATCAATATCCCTCTCGGCATGATTGCCTTCGCGATGGTCTCGACCTTCGTGCATGATCCGCCCTTCATGCATGAGCGGCGGCAAAACAAGGGCAGGGTTGATTACCTGGGCATCATGCTTCTGGTGCTCAGCCTCGGCGTGCTGCAAATCGTGCTCGATCGCGGTCAACGCGCCGACTGGTTCAATTCACCGTGGGTCGTTTATGCGAGCATCCTATCGGGGATCGCCTTCGTGGCTCTGTTTATCCGCGAACTCCGTTTCAGCGAGCCGATTCTCGACCTGCGGATTCTCAAGCTGCGCATCTTCGATGCCGCACTCGCCGTGACGGTGATGTTCAGCGCGCTGCTTTTCGGGACATTGCTGCTGAGCCCGGTGTTCCTGCAGGAACTGATGGGCTACACCGCCTGGAAAGCCGGGCTGGTGCAAGCGCCGCGCGGATTCGGTGCGATGTTCTCGATGATGGTCGTCGGTAACCTTGCCCGGTTCGGGGTGGATACGCGCAAATTCATCGGCTTGGGTTTCACCCTGGCCTGTATTGGCTGCTGGTTCACGTCGCGTTTCGACCTGCAGGCCGGGATGTGGCAGATCATCTGGCCGACGATGATAATGGGGTTCGGCTTCGGCATGGTCTTCCCGCCGAGCACGGCCGCCGCCATCTCGTGCGTGTCGCGGGAGCGGATGGGCTACGCCTCAAGCCTGTACAACATGATGCGCAATACGGGCGCCGCGGTCGGTATCGCGTGGATGACGAATTCGCTGGTCAGCCTCCAGCAAGTTCACCAGTCACACCTGGTCGAGCATTTTTCGGTTTTCGACGCGTGGAAAGTGAGCAACGCGGGACCGCTTCTGCCCGGCTCTCCCACTTTTGGATTGCTGCCGCAGATGGTCACCGGCCAGAAGCAGGGTTTCGGCATGATCTATGGAGCTATCCAGGCGCAGGCCGGAATGCTTGCGTTCAACGATATCTACCGGACTCTCGCCTTGGTCGCGCTGATCATGATTCCGTCATTCCTGTTCCTGCGCGGCGCGAAAAGCACCGCCGCCGGCCCCGCTCATTAGCGCGCGGCGGCGATCAACGTCGCCGAATCCGGTGTGGCGCGGGTCACAAAGCGCGGCCGAGTCCACGCGACCAGCGACGGCAGGATGAGCACTCCCGCGATCAGATTGGTGGCCATCAGCAGGATCAGGATGAGGCTCATCTCGTTCTGGAACAGCATCGGTGAGAAAACCCACGGAATCAGTCCGCCGAGGATCACGACGAAGCTGCCAAGGACCGCGGGGCCGGTCTTGCGCAAAGCCGCTTTAACCGCGTCGTTCACGCGCGACCCGTTGGCCCCCTCTTCGCCAATTCGCGCCAGCACGTATACGGCGAAGCTCAGGCCGAGTCCGATTCCCAGCGAGATAACCGGAATCGTGTCGACCGTGAGTCCAATCATATGATGGTTCATGTAGGCAAAGCCGAGGGTGTTCGCCATCAGCGCCATCAGCACGAGTAATCCCCCTGCTATGGGCGAATGGAAGAGGATCGCGCCGATCACAAAGATTGCTGCCAGCACCATGAGCAGGTTGCGCAGATTCAGACTGGCCGTGACGTCATCGATCGCGAGATAGAGTCCGGCTTCGCCCCCGACGTAGCGCAGGGTGACCTGCTTCAGGTCGGGATCGGGCGTAACGCGCTCGCGGACGAAAATATCGAGGTCGGCGCGCAGCCGCTGCAGGCGCGCCGAAGTATGATCCGGCAACAGGAGTCGTATGGAGGCGTTGCGCGCGGACGGCTCGAAGGCGAAGTAGGCCTTGGGTTCATCGGGGGCGGACGAACCGAAGAAAAAATTCCACAAAGCGGCGCTCAACATTTCCGTATCGGGCAGTGAGAAATATTTGGGCGAGCCATTATGCAGCAGCATATTCATCGGCTTTTCCGCGATATTGGCGAAGCCGATCACCGCGACGGCGTCGCCACGCGCGACCAGATAAGCGGCGAGATCATCCGCCATCCGCATCGTCTTGGTCCCCATCGTTGACTGCGGACTCGGATACTCGGGGGTCTCGAGCACTACCCAGGCGGTGTTGGTCGGCACGAAACGGCCGATTTCCGCGGTATCCTGATTGATCTTGGCTTCCGGCCGATAGATCGGCGTGCCCGGCGTCTGGTAGCCTATGCGCACGTGCGTATAGGCGGCCAGTCCCACGGCGAGCGCCAGGCTGCCGCCGCCGATCAGAAGCCAGCGCGGCAAGCCCGGCGCGGTCGCGATACGTGCCAGCCAGCCCAAGCTCTCGTCCGTCGCGCGGCGTATCGCGGGCGCCGCCAGGTAGCTCATCAGAATCGGTTGTCCCGCGAAAACCAGGATCAGGCTGACCCCAAGCCAGACCGCGCCGCCGAGGCCAATTTGTCTGAGCACCGGGATATCGCTCAGACTGAAGAACGCAATCCCGGCGACGCTGATCAGGATCGCGATCAGGCCGGGACGGATCATCGCGTCAGCCGTCGCGACACAGGCCGCGATCTTGTCGTCCGCCTGATCGAACTCCTCGTAAAAGCGTCCCTGCCACTGGATCCCGTGACCCAGATTGCGCGCCGTCAGGACCAGCGGAATGACCAGCATCGTCGGATCGAAGGTGTAGCCGCGGACGCTCATGAAGCCGATGCCCCATATCGCCGAACAGATTCCCGTGACGAGCGGCGCCCACCAGCCGCCGCGCCGGCCCAGGCAGAGATACGACAGCAACACCATCAGTAGGATCGACGCCGCGAAGATCGACTCGATCCTCCCCAGATAATGGTAGCCCCAGGCGGTGAACATCACCGCGCCACTCGCATTAATCACCGTGTTGGGGTTCTGATAACGGTCGATGAGCCGCTGAATACTGTCAAAGAGGCTTTTGTAATCGAGTTCGCCCTCGTTGAAGGTCGCGATGATCAGGGCCCCCTTGAGGTCGGCCGTGACCAAGCCGGCGAGTTGATCCTGATGGACTCGCACGTTGCTCTTCAAGGCCGCGATATCCGCCGGGGTCTCAGGCACCTTCGGATACATGTAGGGGGTCGAAGCCAGTACGCCGGGCAGGGCGCGCGCATAGATCACCCGGTACGAAGAGAGCGAAAACACTTCGTTGTGATTCACCCCGTCGAGCGCGTTGACCTTATCCGTGATGTCCTGAATCGCGTGCAGCGTTGGCGAGTTGAAGATATCCCCGTCCTTGACCCGCAGCATCAGGACCAGCGTCTGCGCACCGCCGTAGGCCTGGCGGAATTCGCGGTAGAGGACGGCATTCGGATGGTTGGCCGGAAACAGATTTTCGAAACTGGTCGCGATCGGCACGCGGACCGCCAAGTAGCTCATGACGACGGTGATGACCACGAGCCCCAGGCCCAGCGGCTGCCGGCGATCGAGCAGCCAGGCGCCAAAACCGCGGCGACGCGCGGAGTTCTTCACATTCATCGTTGCCTTCTCCCCGTTCGGCAATCAGAACCGACGGCGACCACAATTGGTTCCGTCCGGCAGCATAGCTGAGATCTACGGGGAATCGTCTTCGTCGTCGATGGCTTGGTTAGCGGGCAGCATCCGCTGATGCAGGATACGGGAAATCAGAATGCCGCCGGGCTCCGTACAAGTCGGCCTCGGCCCGACATGAAAAGCGAAACTCGGCGACGCGCTAACAGGGCGGCAGGGGCAGGTTGAGCTTCTCCCGGACACGCGCGAAGACGTTGCCTTCGGCAACTCCGCTGCCGTCGCCCTCATCGATGGCGGCCCGTAGCGCGGCAAGTTTCGCCTCGAATTTTTGTTCCGCAGGCGGCGAGGCGGAGAGCGCGGTCAATTCACATGCTCCCAGGCATGATAGGAGCTGCGCACGAGCGGTCCCGACTCGGCGTGACGAAACCCCATCGCGGTGGCGATCGCCTTGAGTTCGATGAACTCATTCGGCGGGACGTAGCGCACGACCGGTAGGTGATCCTGCGACGGCCGGAGATACTGGCCGAGCGTGAGGATGTCACAGCCCACCGCACGCAGGTCGCGCAGCACCGCGAGCAGTTCGGAGCGCTCCTCGCCCAGACCCAGCATCACGCCCGCCTTGGTCAGGATGTCGCGACCGGCCTCGCGCGCGACCGTTTTCGCATAAGCCAGAACGTCGAGCGAAACCTCGTAACGGCCGCCGGGCCGGCATTTGCGATAGAGGCTCGGCACCGTTTCGATATTGTGGTTGTAGATATCCACCGGCGACGCGACCACTGTGGCGACGCTCGCGTGCGCGCCCTTGAAGTCGGGCACCAGCACTTCGACCCGCGCCGCCGGCAGTGCGGCTTTGATCGCGTGCGCCGTCGCCGCGAAGTGCGCCGCGCCGCCGTCGCGCAGATCGTCGCGATCAACCGAGGTCACGACTACGTGCTGCAGGTCGAGTCGGGCGACGGCTTCCCCGATCCGTCGCGGCTCGTCGGGATCGAGCGGCCGGACCTTGCCGTGTGCGACCGCGCAGTAGGGGCAATTGCGCGTGCAGACATCGCCCATCAGCATGAAGGTTGCCGTGCGATGGCTGAAGCATTCGCCGATATTCGGACAGCTCGCCTCCTGGCAGACCGTATGCAACTTCAATTCCGCGAGCAGGGCGCGCGTCCGGAAATATTCCGGCGAAGTCGGCGCGCGGACTTTGATCCAGTCGGGATGTTTCCGCTCAGCCATTTTTATCCCTGCGCCGGTGCGCTGTTCTCGACTGCGGCGAGCGTGTTCCAAATCACGCGCGGCTCGACGATCACGGTTGTGCGATAGCCGAAGACCGTCGCGAAGGCATGCTCGATTATTGTGGCGAATTCCATCACCGTGATCGCCGGCCGTCCCAGTCCAGCGATCGACATCATACGGCATCCCGCGATCCCGCATGGCACGATATGCTCGAAGTAGCGCAGATCGGTCGCGACGTTGATCGCGAAGCCGTGCAGCGTCGTCCACCGGCGGATACCCACGCCAATCGAGGCGATTTTTTCGCCACCGACCCACACCCCGGTCAGTCCTTCGCGCTGTTGGGCTTCGATATCGACGGCCGCGAGCGCGTCGACGATCACCTGTTCGAGCTTCCGCAGATAACGGATCACGTCACGCTCCGCGCCCTCGAGTTTCAGGATCGGATAGCCAACGAGCTGGCCGGGACCATGATAGGTAACCTGCCCGCCGCGGGAGACTCGATGGATCGGAACGTCCGCCGGGGGGTCGAGAATAAAGCCCGCATCGGCGCCACGGCCCAGGGTGTAGACATGCGGATGTTCGAGCAACAGCAGCGTATCGCCGATCGCGTCGCGCATCCGCGCCGCGACGAGCGCGCTCTGCAGGTCGAGCGCCGCCTGATAGTCGCTCACGCCCAGCCGCGCGACGTTCAATTTGGACTTACGAGGCATAACGGTCGCCGCGTCAGAAATTGATCGACTCGCCCTCCGCGGCGAGCGCCGCTTCCATCAGCGACTCCGAGAGCGTCGGATGGGGATGGATACTGCGGCCGAGTTCGGCCGTCGTCGTTTCGAGCGTCCGGCCAAGCACGATTTCCGAGATCAGATCGGTCGCGTGATGGCCGATAATCTGGCAGCCGAGCACCTCGCCGTATTTCTTGCTCGCCACAATTTTGACGAAGCCTTCGGTCTGGTTCACGGCGACCGCCTTGCCATTGGCGCGAAACGGCATCTTGCCGACTTTGACCTCGATCCCGCGCGCCTTGGCCTGCTCCTCGCTGAGTCCCACGGTTGCGACTTCAGGTTCGCAATAAATACATCCGGGAACCGCGAGGAGATCGAAACCGGGCTCGCGCACTCCCGCCATGATCTCGACCGCCGCAATCCCTTCGGCGGAGGCTTTGTGAGCCAGCAACGGCATCCGCGCCACATCGCCGATCGCGTAGATCGACGGGCAGCTCGTGCGGAACGAATCATCAATCTTGATATAGCCACGGTCGGTTTCGATGCCGACCTTGTCCAGGCCGAGGTCGCGGCTGATCGGATTGCGGCCGACGGCGATCAGCACCGCTTCGGCCTCGATCGTCTTGGCGGCCCCGGCGGCGTCCAGCGTGACCGCCCAGGCGTTGCCCTTGCGCGCCATCGACTTGTAGCCGTGACCGAGCATCACGGTGGCGCCGCGCTTCACAAAGGCCTTGCGCAATTCCTCGGCGACTTCCGCGTCGAAACCCGGCAGCATCTGTTTTTCGAGCTCGACGATTGTGAGCTTCGCGCCGAACGCCTGGTAGAAGTAGCCGAACTCGAGTCCGATCGCGCCGGCGCCGATGATGATCACGCTGGCCGGCAAACGATCGTGAACCAGCGCCTCGCGACTCGTCATGACGCCGTCGCCGATCGCCATCCCGGGAAACAGCCGCTCGCCCGAGCCCGTCGCGATCAGGATGCGCTCGGCGGTGAGCGCTTCGGCGGGCGGCGCCGGCTTGCCCGGTACCGGCGTCAACGCGACGGTCTGGGGTCCAGTGATCGTCGCATGCGCCTCGATATAATCGACCTTGTTCTTGCGCAACAGGAAGCGGACGCCCTTCGAGAGCTTGTCGGCGGCCTCGCGGCTGCGCGCGATGACCCGCTTGAAATCGAAGTGCACCTCGCCAGTCGTGATCCCGTGCTCGGCCGCCGCGCCGCGAATCGTCTCCATCGCTTCGGCCGAATTGAGCAGCGCCTTGCTTGGGATACAGCCCCAATTCAGGCAGACGCCGCCCGGCAGATCGCGTTCGATCACCGCCACGCGCATCTTCAGTTGGCTGGCGCGAATCGCGGCGACGTACCCGCCCGGTCCCGAGCCAATTACGAGCAAATCATAACGTGGAGTAGGCAAATCTTCACCTCAAGCGGCGGGCAGAGCCCCGCGATCGGCGGTCAGACCAGCAGGCTCGCGGGATTTTCCAGAAAGCGTTTGACCTCGTTGAGGAAACGCGCGCCGATCACTCCGTCGATGATCCGATGGTCGCAGGCCACCGTCAACATCATCGTCCGGCCGACCGCCAGCTGCCCGTTGCGGACGACGGGTTTTTCCTTCACCGCGCTGACCGCGAGAATCGCGGCCTGCGGTGGCACGATCACGGCCGCAAAATGCTCGACACCGAGCATCCCCATGTTCGAGATCGTGAAGGTGGCGCCTGACAGGTCGTCGCCGCCGAAGCCGCCGCGCGCGGCCTTGCCGACCAGCCGATGCGACGCCGCGGAAATCTCCGGCAGCGTCAGGCGCTCGCAGTTATGAATCACCGGTACGATCAATCCATCCTCGACCGCGACCGCCATCCCGATATTGATATTCGGATAGATGACGACGCCGTCTTCCTGGTAGCTCGCGTTCATGCGCGTGTAGCGGCCCAGCGCCAGCGCGGTCGCTTTGACGATGATGTCGTTGTAAGTGATGTTCTGCTCGAAGAGTTCCGTCACTTCGAGCGACTTTTTGAGCTTGACCACCTCTTCCATGTCGACCTCGACGGTGACGTAGAAGTGCGGAATCTCACGTTTGGATTGGGCCATCCGCTGCGCGATCGTCTTGCGCATCTTGGACAGCTCTTCGCGCGTACCGGGTAGTCCTTCGCGCGGCGCGACCAGCCGCCGGAAGCGAAAGAGCTGCTGCTCCCGCAGAAAGGTGTCGATATCGCGTTTGGTGACGCGGCCGTCAGGCCCCGTGCCGTGCACCTGCGCAAGGTCGACCCCGGCCTCTTCGGCGGCCCGTCGCGCGAGGGGCGAGGCGCGCAGCTTGCCGCCCTCCTGCGGGACCGGAAGTTGCGGTTCGGACGTCGCAACGGGACGGGCCGGCGGCGCCGCGATCGCAGTCGGCGTCGCCGACGGATGGCCACTCAGCGCCGGATGAAATTCGCGCGACGTCGGAAAGGCGCCGCCGTCACCGTCGCTCTCCGGCTCGCGGTCGAAGCTTCGGGCGGAATTTTCTCCCTCGTCCAGGTCTTCAACTTGCGCCTGGGCCACGGGGCGCGACGTCGTCTCCATCGCTGGCGGACTCTCGCCCCCGGCGCGCCGGCGCTTCGACGGCCGCAGCGGCGTCACGCGCTCGGCATTGACCGTCTCGGTTCTGGCAGGGCCGTCCTTGGGAGTCTGCGGCTCGAGCGTTGCGGTGTGCGCAACGAAATCTTCGCCAGCAGGCCGCGGCGTCGAGGATCGTGGCGCTTCACCGGTGGCGCGGATCGTCGCGATCGTCGCGCCGACCGGCGCCGATTCGCCTTCCTTCAGCCGAATCTCTTCGAGCACGCCGTCGTCGAACGATTCCATCACCATGTCGGCCTTGTCGGTCTCGACCTCGGCCAGCGCATCGCCGTGATGGACCGCGTCGCCGGGATGCTTCAGCCAGCGGATGATTTTGCCTTCCTCCATCGTGTCGGAAAGCTTGGGCATCGTTATTTCATTGCTCATGGCACGGTCCCTTGCCCGGGTGCGGCATCACGATCGGCGTCAATCTTCAAATCTCGGGTGACACAGTAGTGCACGCGACTACAACATACGCTCGGCGACCTTCACGATATCGGCCTCGCTCGGCAACGCCGCCTTCTCGAGGCGCGCATTGTACGGCATCGGCGTATCCAGCGTGGCGATTCGTTCGACGGGCGCGTCCAGATGATCGAACGCGGCTTCATAGATTTGTGTGGCGATTTCCGCGCCGGCGCCGCCGGTCCGCCAACCCTCGTAGATCACGATCGCCTTGCCGGTTTTCTTGACCGACGTGATCACCGTGGTGAGGTCGAGCGGATTGAGCGTGCGCAGATCGATCACTTCCGCGTCGATCCCTTCGTTCTCGAGCGCTTCCGCCGCCGCGATCGCGTCGTACACGCACTTTGAATAGGAAATCAGGGTAACGTCCTTGCCCTCGCGCACCACGTTGGCGCGGCCGAGCGGCACCAGATGCTCGCCGTCGGGGACTTCGCCCTTCACGCCGTAGAGCGATTCGTGCTCGAGGAAAACCACCGGGTCGTCCTGCCGGACACAGGTCTTGAGGAGTCCCTTGGCGTCGGCCGGCGTCGCCGGGATTACCACGCGGAGCCCCGGACAATGCATGAAGTAGGCTTCCAGGCTCTGGCTGTGCTGGGCGCCCAATTGATGGCCCGCGCCTTGCGGCGCGCGAATCACCATCGGCACTTTGGCATTGCCGCCAAACATATAATGGATCTTGGCCGCACTGTTGATGATCTGATCGATCGCGAGCAGCGCGAAGTTGATCGTCATCAGCTCGACGATCGGCTTCAGTCCGCCCATCGCCGCGCCCACGCCGGCACCGGTAATCGCCAGTTCCGAAATCGGGGTGTCGCGGATCCGCTTTTCGCCATAGACCGCGAGCAGGCCGTCGGTGACCTTGAAGGCGCCGCCGAAATAGCCGACCTCCTCGCCCATGATAAAGACCCGCTCGTCGCGGTCGAGTTCCTCACGCAACGCCTGATTCAGCGCTTCGCGATAGGTAATCTGCGCCATCTACTGCCCCTCACCTTCCTCAATGTAGACATACTTGCCGAGCGTATCGAGCGCCGGTTCGGGACTTTCCTCGGCGAATTTCACGGCGTCGTCGAGCACCGCGGCGACTTCCACGTCGACCTCTTCCAGCCTGGCCTCGGTCAACCGCTGCTCGCTCAGCAGCTTCCGCCGGAGATTCTTGATCGGGTCGCGCTCCTGCCAGATGCGTTCCTCGCGCCGCGAGCGATATTCCGCCGGATCGGACATCGAATGACCGCGGAAGCGGTAGGTGACCGCCTCGATCAGCGAGGGACCGTCGCCTTCACGCGCGCGGGCCGCCGCCTCGGTCGCCGCCGCGTAGACGTCGAGCACGTTCATGCCGTCGACTCTGACTCCCGGCATCTTGTAGGGCTCGGCGAAGCGGTAGAGCTCTTCCTGGCAGATGGCGTTCTGCACCATCGTGCCCATCCCGTAGAAGTTGTTCTCGCAGATGAAGACGACCGGCAGCTTCCACAAGGACGCCAGGTTGAGACTTTCGTGAAAGGCGCCTTGGGGCAGCGCGCCGTCACCAAAGAAGCAGCAGACCACTTCGGGCTCCTCACGATAGCGAATCGACAGACCAAGTCCGGCCGCGATCGGCAGACCGCCCCCGACGATCGCGTAACCGCCCATGAAGCGCAGGTTCGCGTCGAACAGATGCATCGAGCCGCCATGGCCGCGCGAGAGCCCGGTCGCCTTGCCGAACAACTCCGCCATCACGGCCCGGGGCGCGGCCCCCTTGGCCAGGCAATGGCCGTGCTCGCGGTAGGTCGAAACGACGTAGTCCTTGTCGTAGAGCGCGGAGATCGCGCCGACCGCGACGGCCTCTTCACCGGCATAGAGATGGCAGAAACCCGTGATTTTGCCGCGCGAGTACATCTCGGCGGTCTTTTCCTCGAAGCGGCGAATCAGCACCATCCGCCGGTAAAGATCGAGCAGGTGGACTTCGTCCATCGTGAGTAGTGCGCGTTGCGCTATATGTTTGTCGCGTTCCAGGGCCATGCAAACCCCCCAGGCGCCTCGTCGGCGCATACATCCTGAGTCAAAGCCTAACGCAATCCCCAACACGGCGTAAGGGACTGGTCTGTTACTGAAGACCGCAAGAGCCGTGCCGCCACTTACGCCGGTCCCGGCGTGCCGTTGCGTGCGCGCTCGTCAGCGGGCCGCGATGATCGAAACATCATCAATAGTAATAAATCGTAGGCGATCTTGAGCCCGCCCGCGCAAATCAATGGCCAGCCGAAGTTCGACGCTTCAAGCATCGCTCCGGCGGGCAACGGCGCAAAAGCGGCGGCGAGGCTGCGCGGAACGTTGGTTACACTGGCGGCGGCCGCCCGTTCCTCCGGCGCCACTACCGCCATCACGTACGACTGCCGCGCCGGAACGTCCATCGAGGACATCGCCGCGCGGATCAGCAGGCAGGCCAGCGCCGATCGCGGACCCGGCATCACCGCCGCCAGCATCAGCAGGGCGTTGGCGGGCAGATGCGTATAGGCCATCGTGCGAATCCGGCCGATCCGCGCGGCGATCGAGGACGACATCAATTGCGAGAGCGCACCCAGCATGCCGGCCGCAAAGAAGAACACGCCGACGGTCGCGACCTTCAGATCGAAGCGATGGAAGAGCCACAGCGCGAGCAGCGCCTGCACGACGAAGCCTCCACCAAAGGCGTCCAGGCTGAAAAGGACCGACAGCCGGATCGCGATGCGCCGCGATTTGGTCAGCGGCGAAGCCCGCCGCGCCGCCGGATGTGGCCGCCGGCCAGCGCGCAAGCGCGCGTAAATCAACGCAACGCTGAGCGCAATCAACGAATAGCCGAGGAAGGCGCCGCGTTCGGCCGCCGCCAAACTCCATCCGGTGTAGCGCGCGACGGGCACCGGCAACCCACTCGCGAGCGCGCCCAGCGCCCCGGCGAAGGCGCCGGCGACGTTGTAAAGCCCGAAGACGGCGGTCAAATCGCGGACCTCGACCGCGTCGGCCAGCGCGGTCTGTTCCGCCGGCAGAAACAGGCTGACGTCGCCGGCCGAGGGATTCATCGTCCCGACCACGGCAACCACAAAGAGCGGCCAAAAGCCGGTACAGGCGAAGAAGCCGATCCCGGTCAACAACATCAGCCCGCTCGCCGCGAGCAACACCGCGCGCTGGCCGACGCGATTACTGCCTAGTCCAACCCAGAGTGTCAGCGCCGCGGAGCCGAGCAGGGTGCCGAAGACGATCGCGCCAATCCTGAACGAGCTGAAGCCGACGACCGCGAGGTAGCTGGGGAGGATTACGCTGACCGCGCCGTCGGCAAAGCCGCGCAGGGCGCGCGTTGCGAGCAGCCGCCGCGCGTCCGCTGACAGACTTGCCGGGAACCATCCCATCATATGCCTGGGGTCGTCGCGTGGCCGCCGACGCCAACGTCCGCGGGGCCTAAAAGAGCCGGCGCTGTGCGGCCTCCCACACCGGGGCGAACGACCGGCGATGGATCGGGGTCGGACCGAGCCGCTCGAGCGCCGCGAAATGATCGGCGGTGCAGTAGCCCTTGTGCTGGGCGAAGCCGTAGTCGGGATATTGCGCGTCGTACTCGACCATCATGCGATCGCGCGTCACCTTGGCGATAATCGACGCGGCCGCGATACAAAAACTCTTGCGATCGCCGCCGACAATTTTGGTCTGCGGCAATTTCAGTTCAGGGATCAGGCGGCCGTCGACCAGCACATGTCCGGGCGCCTGCGCGAGCGCCAACAGCGCACGTTCGCTCGCCGCCATCGTCGCCCAGAAGATGTTGAGCTCATCGATCTCGCCCGGAGAAGCAATTCCGACCCCGACCGCGCGTGCCCGGGCCTGAATCTGCGGATACAGCTCCGCGCGCCGCTCGGCCGCGAGCTGTTTCGAGTCGTTGACCCCTCTGATGAAGACCTCGGGATCGAAGATGACCGCCGCCGCCACTACCGGCCCCGCCATCGGCCCCACGCCGGCCTCGTCCACGCCCGCGACCACTTGCACTCCGGCGCGCCAGAGCTTGCGTTCGTAACGCAGACTCGGATGTCCCATCACACCGCTCCCGTTTCGTCCGGTATCACGGGGCAATTATGCAGCGGCGGGCTCGCCCCGGCCAAGTCTCGAACACATGCTGGCGCGTGAATCATCCACAGACTGTGGACCGGCTTTGCCGCGCATCGAGGAATCAGGCGAGACGCTTGAGACGGGCCTGCCGCAGCATCTCGGCGACCTGCTCGGGATTCGGGATATCCCTCATGCGAATCAGGAATTCCGCGCTTGCGGCTGACGCGATCGTGACGCTGCCCAGGCCGAGCATCCGTTGCGTCAGCGAGCGGTCGACTTCGATCGAGCGCACGTCCGCCAGCTCCATCTCGCGCCGGCGGCTCGCCAAAGTGCCGCGCCGCTCGATCAGCCGATCGGAGGTGAGGCTCCAACTCGTATTGCGGCGCGCGAGGCTGATGAATCCGAGCACCGCCGCGCCGCCGGCCATCAGCAGAATGCCGCCGCGCGCGTTACCCGCGCGGCCGCCGAGGAGATAAGCCCCGCCGCCCAGCATCGCGATCGCGATTACCACCTCACGGGTGAAATGCCACCAGGACGGCAGAATCCGGCTGAGCGCATACTCGCGCACTGCCGCCGGACGCGGTTGCGCGACCCGTGTGCCACAGCGCGAGCAGAAGGCCGCACCCTGCGGCATCTCGGCTCCACATTGCGCGCATCTCATCGGTGGACGCTCATACGGCGCGGTGTCTCATCGGCGAGACTCGTGTGATTCATTTTGGTCCAATATCACTTTCATCAGTGACGCGACAACGGCCCCCGTCGGGGCGCGATTACCTAGTTGAGCTGGACCAGTACGATGAACGCGATACTCACATAAGTATTGAATACGAGTCGATAAGTGAAAAACTGGCTAATAAACGCGGTCGAGAACGGCATCAGCGAAACGGTGAAGAGAAAGCCTGGATGGATCCTACTAGAGGTATCAAAATAGATGAAGTTGAATGTCTCGAACAAATCACGTTGACACCCGATTTGCTTTAGCGTTGGATATTTGCGACGGACGCAATTAAATCAACGGTACGAGCTCCAGACACGTACGCGCGTGCGCTACCGATTGCTCTTTCCGATCTTCAAGCGGCTCGCAGGCCAGTTCCGGGGGGATAACTATAATCATGTCAGACGCTCAGTCCGCGCCGCCGCTTAAGGGCATTACGGTGCTCGATCTCTCGCGCGTGCTCGCGGGGCCTTTTTGCACCATGATTCTGGCGCAGCTCGGCGCACGTATCATCAAGGTTGAGATGCCCGGGACGGGCGACGATTCCCGTGCGTTCGGACCGTTCGTCAACGGCAAGTCACTCTACTTTGCGTCGATCAACTACGACAAGCAGAGCATCGCACTCGACCTGAAGAAGCCGGCTGATCGGGAGATCCTCGAGGGCCTGATGGGGATTGCCGACGTGGTGATCGAGAACTTCCGCCCCGGCACGATGGAAAAGCTGGGGTACGGCTGGGAGACGCTGCACGCCAAGTATCCGAATCTTATCTACGGCGCAGCCTCGGGTTTCGGCGATACTGGGCCGTATTCCAGGCGCGCCGCCTACGACATGGTCGTGCAGGGGATGGGCGGCATCATGAGCATGACCGGACAGCCCGCTAGCCCGCCGACCAGGGTGGGGGTTTCGATTGGCGATCTCGGCGCGGGTTTGTATCTGACGATCGGGGTGGTGGCGGCCATCCAAAAGCGCAGCCAGGGCGGTGGCGCCGTCAAAGTCGATATTGCGATGCTGGACTGCCAGGTCGCCATGCTGGAGGACGCACTGGCCGCTTACACGGCGCTCGGTGAAGTCGCGCACCCGCTCGGTTCGCGTCATCCGGAGATCGCTCCATTCCAGGCCTATCAAACCAGCGACAGCTACCTCGTGATCGCCGCCGGCAATGATCATCTATTCGCACTGATGGCGCAGGCGCTCGGCCGGCCTGACTTGATGCGGAATCCCGACTACACGACCAACGCGCTGCGGCATGCGCACGTCGACGCGCTCGAGCATGATCTGGAAAGGACTCTGCGCGCGCGGCCGACGAAAGACTGGCTGGATATCCTGAACGCCGCGGGCGTGCCGTGCGGTCCGGTTAACACGGTCGCTGATGTGACCAAGGATCCGCAGGTGGCGGCGCGTAACATGATCGTGCCAATCCAGGATCCCGTCATTGGCCAGCTTCGGGTGGCCGGGAATCCGATCAAGCTCTCGGGGGTGCCGGAGCGCCTCGAACATCGTCCGCCCCCCGCGGTGGACGCGGACCGTGCGGCGATCCTGGCCCTGCTCAAGGCCTAGCAACGGGGGCGGGACTTCACGCGCGGACTTCCGGTCCTTAATCAACGAGGTAATCATGGCACTGATCAAAGCGACTGTGGCCGATGGCATCGGCACTGTGGCATTCGATAATTACACCCACCGTAACGCGCTCAGCACCGCGCTGATTGCGGAGCTGGTCAAGGCGCTGGCCGACCTGCGCGAGACGGCGCGGGTGGTGGTCCTGCGCGCGAGCGCGAAGAATCCGGTATGGTCCGCGGGGCACGACATTCAAGAGCTGTCGCCGAAGGGTGAGGATCCGCTCGCGTGGAACGACCCCCTCGAACAGCTCCTGCGCGCGGTCGGCGACTTTCCGGCACCGGTGATCGCGATGATCGACGGTTCGGTCTGGGGCGGCGCCTGCGATCTGGTGCTCGACTGCGATATCGCGATCGGTGACGAGGGGGCGAGCTTTGCCTTCGTGCCCGCGAAGCTCGGGCTGCCCTACAACCTTTCCGGGGTGCAGCGCTTCATGACGCGCCTGCCACCCAACGTCGCGATGGAGATGGCTTGCACCGCCGATCCGGTCGACGCCGCGCGGGCACTGCACGTGAATCTGCTCAACCACCTGGTTCCCGCCGCCGAGCTCGAGGCCCGTACCTTCGCGATGGCGAAGGTCATCGCGGGACGGCATCGCAAGGCGATCGCCGCTTTCAAGGCTCAAGCGCGGCTGCTGATGGCGCCACCTGCCGCCAGTCCCGAACGGCTGGAGTATGTCGAGGAGCTCCGGCGGGCGGCCTACGCCAGCAAGGCCAGTTAAGGAAGTTATGAACAGGCGTCGTATTGTCGTTTGTCATTCTGAGAGTCTGTGAATTTTTCGATTAATGCAGGAACATGTTTCAATTTGTCATCCTGAGCCGGCGAGCAGCGCGAGCCGTGTCGAAGGACCTACGCGCAGCGCCTTTCCATGCCCTATTACGTTTATGTCATGTCGAATCGCACACACGTTTTGTATATCGGGTTCACCAACGATCTCACCAGGCGGGTCACTGAGCATCAAGCAGGTCTCATTGCCGGCTTCACGCAGGGTAGTGTCGCGAAGTTGGTGGAAAAAGTGAAAAGGCGTCAAGATCCGGCGAGTTGAGCCACAACTCACACCCGCTTGGCGGCGGGTGCCGGAGGATGACGCCATGGAGACGGATAGCAGGAGCG
>JBKQPD010000160.1:0-9985 GCA_052145175.1 Binataceae bacterium (SeqCode)
AATCTCGGCGGGAGCGCAGAATCCGCAGATTCGTGCGTGATCTCGTCGCGCCGATCAATGGAGAATAGCCCCTAGAAACACGAAGACCCGCCTGAGAGGCGGGCCGGTGTCCCGGCAAGCCGGGGAATATCGAATTGTTTGGCGACAACGATCTTCCCCGAAATCGCGATTCGAATCAAGCCCCTCTTTTGGGGCAATGATGGTGCTTGCCCAAAATCAGCCCTCTCCCGGCGCGGTCGACGTGTTCGACCCGTGAAGGAAGAGCCATGCCTACATTCTGCCCGTCCCTATCCCTGCCCGGTCTTGGCGTAGCCAGCCGCTCCCCGTGGCCCGTCTGGCGCGATAGCACGCGCAAGGAAGTCAGGTTCCAGCCGCTACCCAAACGCCAGGCCGTAAAGCTCTATCACCACGCCCGCCGGCTGGAGCGGCAGACCCGCGCTCGCAATCGGCAGGACGGCGCCATCGGCAGGAACGGCTTGCTGGCGCTGCACGCGCTGCTGTTCGATTTCATGCATTACGCCAGCGGGCGGCTCGATCCGTCGATCAAGGCCATCGCCCGCGCCGCCAACATCTCCGAGAGCAGCGTCAAGCGCGGCCTCGTCAAGCTGAAGGCCGCCGGCGTCGTCACGTGGCTGCGCCGCTGCGCCGAGGATTGGATCGACGGGCGCTTCGTGTTGCGGCAGCAGACCAACGCCTATGGCGTGCTGCCCGCCTCGCAATGGCGCGGCTATGAGCCGCCGGTGGCCCCACCGGCGCCGTTTGCGGGGTCGTGGGGGGATCACCCTCCCCTGTCCGATCCGCTCATTATCGCCTGCGAGGAGGTCAGCGTCGCGGCGATGTCGAGGGCGTTGGACAGCGACCCTCACGACGGGCTTGCGGCGGCGCTGGGCCGACTGGGGCGCGCCGTCATGGGCGCGAAAGCCTAGTTTTATCGGAGGTTCAGGCTGAGCGAGAAACCAAACTGGAGTTCATATTCCCTAGAACCACGCTCGCACACAGAACCCTCCAACGGACGCCGCCCTATCGGGCGTCGACTTCGCGCGCCTATACACGCGCCCTAACGGGCGCGCGGCGCGCATAAAGAGGCTCTCCAATAAAGTCAGGCGGCCGGGCTGCACCCTTACCGCCGAGACCGCCGCTGGCGCGGTTATAGCCTGAGCGCAGCCTCGAACATGATGAGCGCGCAAGCGAGGATCAAAAAAGTGATGGTGATCATTGCCTGGCTTCCTTTGAGGCGTCGAGCCGTCACTCGTGGCGGTCACGGATATCCGGGGTTTCAAATGCAAGCGTGGCCATGGCACCCAGCCCACAACCGAAGACTATAATAAAAATGATGACGGTGGTGGTCATTGCGAGGCTCCCTTTGGCGTGCCGCGGCGGCACAGGGAGCATGAAAGCGGAAAGGCCGAGGTCGGGCTGTGCGCTGTCGCACAGCCCGAAATATCAGCCGTAACTCCAACTCCAACCGCCCGGCGGGGACGTGGCCTGCTTGGCGTGAGCGACGGCGTGCGTGTTCGTCATCGCGGAGCTTTCCACGACGAAAAACGTGCTGATGGATAGCGCGGCGATGGCGAACAATAAGCGGCGCGGATTGGCTGGTGCGCACCGCCGCGGGGCCGACAATCACCGCCTTGTTATGCTAGCCCATGTCGCGCTGCCGCCGCGAACTCGACGAACCGCCCCGCCGAAGCTGACGGTTTCCACAAAATCCGCGCAAAAACGTCGAGGCCGCCCCAGGCGTAGTGCACGCCGTTTTCAATTTCGCCTAAACGGTTGAAAATCAGAGACGTGCCAAAATTAGGTGTTTAAGTGGGGCCTAACCTGATAGCAGTGTGTGAACAGCTATCAACATGTTTGCTGTTGACTAACTATTAGCAGGTTGCTAGCGGGGTCTGGCCGCCGTCGATATGTCTGCGGCCCTTAAACTGATATCACTGTGATAGCAGTGTGTGAACAGCTATCAACATGTTTGCTGTTGACTAACTGTTAGCGACTTCGCCAGCATAATTGAAAGTGCATCCACACCGCCCTTCAACCCTTGTGTAAGGGATCATCATGCCAACCATTGTTTTTGCCAGCCCGAAAGGCGGCGCGGGAAAATCCACATCCGCCGTGATCCTCGCCACCGAACTTGCGGGGAAGGGCGCAACCGTCACCATTATTGACGCTGACCCGAACAAGCCGGTTTCCCAATGGGCGAAGCGACCGGGCAAGCCTCAAACTCTTTTCGTGGTTGCGGATGCGAGCGAGGAAACAATTATTGACCAGATCAACGACGCAAAGCGTCAAAGCCAGTTCGTTATTGTCGATCTTGAGGGGACGGCATCGGCAACGGTGACATTTGCGGTCAGCCGTGCCGACCTGGTCATCATCCCGACGCAGGGCAGCCAGCTTGACGCCGTCGAAGCCGCGAAGGCGCTCAAGCTCGTGCGCAACATGGAGAAGGCGAGGGACGGCAAAGCCATCCCGACCGCTATCCTTTTTACACGCACGAGCGCCGCTATCCGACCGCGCACCCTGCAAGCCATCGAGGCGGAGTTTCTGAAAGGCGGGGTCAAAATTATGGATACGCAGATCAACGAACGCGATGCCTTCCGCGCTATCTTCTCTTTTGGCGGGACGCTTTCAGACTTAGACCGCACACAGGTCAGCAATATCCCGGCAGCTATCACCAACGCCCGTGCGTTTGCGGGCGAGGTCGTGTCGCTCTTGAAACAATCCGCAACAGCCCCGGTCGTCCGGGCCGAGGTGGCGTGATGTCAAAAACCCGCGCCAGTATCTTTGCCGAAGACGACCTGGACGTTTCCGGCTTCGTCCCCGAAGCTACGCCAGATACCGGGCCGGATCGTGAAACGATAAAGGCCATTTCAGCACAATCGAATTTTCCGAGCCGCGAGCCGAAACAGCCCCGCCCATCTATAGCAGCCGCCACGGTCGAAACCCCGAAGCGCCAGCCCCGGCGACACCGAACCGGCAGAACAGCCCAGTTTAACGCCCGCACGACGCCCGAGACGGTAGAGCGCTTTTACGCCATTGCCGACCGGAATGGCTGGCTTGTCGGGGAAACCGTGGAACGCGCACTAGCGGCCTTAGAGCGCGAACTCGGAAAGGGCTGATGGCCACGCGCAAGCAGCAGGGAGATTGAACAGCCCGCCATGACGAAACCGCCTGAGCCCGACAGATCGCCAGATCCTGCACCTGACGCCGACCTCGAACCGGTGAGCTTACAGGTTCCGCGTCATCTGCGGGAACAGCGTGTCCGCGTCACGGACACGATGCCAGAATCGGCGGGGCTGCTCGCGCTTGAAGCACTCGTCGCCTCGTGGCTCCAAGGGAAGAAATCCGATGCGCCTTTTGATCCGTCCTGACGGTTCTTTCGACCGCCGCGCCGTTATGCTCGACGCGCACCGGCAGTTTCGCTTGATGAAGGCGCACGGCTGGTCGTTCGGACGCTGCCTCGGATTCTCATCATCGAAGGCGCGCGCCATGGCCGCGCAGGCGCGCCCGACTGAGCCCGAGCGGTCCCTCCGGCGCTATCTGGTCCAGCCTTCGTTCGAGAGCGTTCTGGCTATGCACAAGATGATCACCGGACGGCCCGCGTCGCATGCGGAGGTCGAGCAGCTGCGCGCCAGCATGATCGAGGATGGCGCGCTGTCGATATGACGCCGGCGCTAGGGGCGGTCCTTAGCGAGCAAAGAGGCGTCAGCGTCAGCGGGCGCGCCGCTTGCCGTTTCGGCGAACCTGCCCCTTGCATAATGGTAACGTATATGTTACCATATATCATGCTCGAACTGCGCTATTACCTCGCCAGTAACGGGGGTAGCCCGTTCGAAGAATGGTTCACTGGCCTCGATGCGCCGGCGGCGGCAAAGGTCGCTGTCGCGCTGGCCCGGCTTGAACAGGGCAACCTGTCGAACGCCAAAGGGGTCGGGGAGGGCGTGCTCGAATACCGGATCGATTGGGGACCGGGATACCGGGTGTATTTCGGGCGCGACGGCGACGTGCTGGTGATCCTGCTGACGGGCGGGACCAAGCAACGGCAGCAACGCGACCTCGAGACCGCGAAGAGCAACTGGATGGATTACAAGCGGCGACGGTCGCGCCCGAAATGACGGAGGCGGATATGGCCCTGACGAAGAGCTTCAAGGAACTGGTGCAACGGCGCGTGGCGAGCGATGCCGCCTTCGGCGAAGCGCTGCTGCGCGAGGGGATCGACACCATGCTGACCGGCGACGTTGAGACCGGCAAGGCGATCCTGCGCGATTACATCAAGGCGACGGTCGGCTTCGAAAAGCTCGGCGAAGCGACCGACACGCCCGCCAAAAGCCTAATCCGCATGTTCGGCCCTCGCGGCAATCCGCAGGCGCGCAACCTCTTCGGGATCATCGGCTACCTGCAAAAGCAGGCGGGGATCGAGCTGCACGTCACGCCGCAGCCCCGCTAACGGGTGAAGGACACGCTGAATTGAATCGAAGATGCAACAGATACTTCGAGAGTTGATTGACTAAGTCGAAGACACCAACGACGCGTAAGGGGGGAACCGGCGGACAACGGTCGGCCGCAACGCTGCGGTCCACGAGCGGCGTCGGATTCGAGTTCGAGGACCTAATTAGCGCTTGGCTTCAGGTGAAAATGTTGGCCGGTGAGCCCACGCCGGCCGTGGGCGGCGGCGGCACGCAGATTCAGGCGCAAGTTTCAGCGCTCGGTTGGCACATCGATGATTTGCTGCTTTCAGCCGTGCATGGCGATGGCGCGATGGGCCACCTCGCAATTTCCGCCAAAGGAAACCTCCAAGTGACCGCTGCCGGACTGCCGGCAGATTTCGTCGAGCGCGCTTGGGAACAATGGCGCGCGTCCAACGGCCCCATGGTGCGCAGGACCGATGCGCTGGCCCTTGTGACGCGCGGGACCCACGCCGTATTCGACCCAACCTGGAAGGAAGTGAAGGACGCTTGCTTGGGCAGCGATATCGCCCTCGCGCTCAGCAGAATTCAGAACAATGTAAAGCAGCTGAAACTTTTCAACAGGGTCCGGAAGTCAGCGGGTACGCCCGCTGACGCGACAGACGAGGAAACAGTCGAGCTCATCCGGCACCTTTATGTACTGCCGGTCGACTTCCAGCTCGACCACTCGGAATCTGCCAGCCAGGCCATAGCACAGTGTCGTCAACTACTGGCCAGCGGCACCCTGGCCGACGCGGAGGCAGTATGGAAAAGCCTCGTCAATATAGCGGCAGACGTTCGTATGCGCCGCGGTACCTTAAAACTCGCCGACCTTTGGTCACAGCTTCGAAAGCAATACAGCCTGCGGGACCATCCCGACTTCGCGCGGGACTGGAGGACGCTTGCCGACATCACCGGCGACTACAAGGCGCATATCGAGACCGAACTGCCGTCAGGCTTCAGCCTCGCGCGCAGCGATGTCAAGGCAAAGCTGGAAGTTGCGATAAAGGCTAACCTTGTCACGGTCGTGATGGGCGAGTCAGGGACCGGCAAGTCGGCGCTCGCGAAGAGCGTGCTGGACGAAAGATTTAGTCTATGGACGCAAGTCTGGTTAGGTCCTGATGATCTCCGTACAGCACTGAGTGCTGCGCGGCGGGGATTACTTCCCCTTCAGCATGAGCTAGGGCTAACCCTGAATGCCAGCAAGAATTCGAACAACATCCTTGTTCTGGACTCAGCCGAGCGGATCGATCGCGCTGAATTCGGTCTCATACGGAAGCTTACCCAATCTCTGCTGCCGGCGACCTCTGAGCCCAACGACGCGCCATGGCGCATTATCATCATCACGCAGACTCAGAGCTGGGTTGAAACAGCCGAGACGATGTTGGCCGGGCGCTCGGCTGAGCCCATTGAGTTGAGCGCTCTGCAGGAAAGTGATGTGAATTCCGCCCTATGGGCGACGCCTTCACTCGGCTGGCTCACAGGCCACCGTCAGACCGTCTCGACGCTCACAAACCTGCGGACCTTGGCGTGGGTCGTGAAGGCAGGACCGGCGCTTGGCTCGAATGCGAGCGGGCTCGCGTCTCACACGGCGATAGCCGATCGCCTTTGGGACTACTGGACCGACAGGGCGGCTGACATCCAAGCGTTGATGATGCGCCTCGCAAAGCGCGAAGCGGAATTCGAACGGAGCTTCCCCCTTACGAATCTCGACCCGGCGGAAAGCGCAGTTTTTTCAAGACGCCCGAAGGCACTCCCGCTTCGCCTCAACCGTCGTACCAATCATGTGGAGTTCGAGCACGATCTCGCCGCGGATTGGGCGCGCTTTCAGTTCTTAAAACAGATTGCGCACAACACGGCCCAATGGGTTGCTCTGGCCGAGAATCCACTCTGGACGAACGCGCTGCGTATGCTTGGCCAATTCCTCTTGCGCCAGCCTGCTGGCGGAAGGACGGCCTGGGATGATGCCTTCGAGGGTGCCAAAACAAACACGCTTCCACTCGCGGGCGACATCCTACTGGATGCCCTTTGTCTTGATCCCGAGGCCGAGCGACTTCTAACCGAACGCGTAGGCCTACTTTTGGCAGACAATGCCAATAATCTCACACGTATGCTTATACGTTTCCGGCATATAGCAACCTTGCCGATGGCGGGTGCTTCGGGCACGGATTCGTTGCTCGGGCTCTATATGGAGGCGCGCTTCCGTTCCATAATTGTAGGTCGTTGGCCGCCCGTACTGAGGTTTTTGGTCGCACAGCGCGACAAACTGGGTGACCTCGTTTCGCCTGCTTTGGCGAAGCTGTGCGAGACATGGCTGAATGGCACGCCGAGAGAACTTGAGGGCGGCGGCGCGGTGCCCTGGCGCAAGGAGGTTACCGAGATCGCCCTCCGCATGGCGCGCACCGTGCAATTCGAGAAGGGCGCAGGCGTCATGTACCTGATGGACGAGCTGGTGCTTTACACAGCACCGCTCGCTGGTGCGGCAGATATGGCCACCGAAGTGTCGGCATGGGCCCTCGAGATGGCTGGCCGCCGGAAAATTGCGGACGATGTGGCGGCTCGCATTGCCTCGGCGCGATGCCAGCAAGCGAAGGAGCGCGCCGAGCGGCTGAAAAGCGATCCCGCGTTTCGAGAGCGCGAGAAGGAGCGGCACGCGGCACCAGTCATGATCGGTTCAAGCCGCGAAAAACTGCCTCCGTGGCCACTGGGCGCAAAGCGGCGCGTGGACACGGATTTTCGAAAGTCCTGCCTAAAGGACAGTGGGCTGCTGCCACTCATGCGGGCGACGCCGTCCGTCGCCGCCGAGGTGCTGCTCGCGCTCATCATTGAGGATGAGCCCTATCACGAGTACGGGTCCAGGCGCTTTGAAATCGAACTCGGACTGGAATTCGCACAAGACGGCTATCCGGCCATCTTTTGGAAGAGCCCCTTCTTTCAATTCTTTCAGATCGCACCGAATGAGGCACTGGGTGCCCTTATCGCGCTGGTAAACTTCTGCACTGAACGGTGGCTTGCAGAGGTAGGAAAGGGACACCAGGGTTCAGTGCCAGGCGTGACGTTACAGATGGGGGACGGCACCGCGAAGCACTTCGTCGGAACGTCCGATGTGTTCGACTGGACGCAGGCCATCTCGAATCACAACGGAAACCTGTTCTCGGCCCTCGATGCGCTGGAAAGATGGTTGACCCTTCAACTCGATGCGGGCGCTGATATCGCACCGCACGTCGAAACGATCCTGAGCAAGGGTACCTCCGCTGCCTTTGTGGGGCTTCTGACAAATGTCGGAAAGTATCGGTCGCCGCTGTTCGCGGGCATACTGTCGCCCCTCCTGACCAGTCCGCTGACGTACTATTGGGACAACGCCCGGGTTGAGCATGTGAATTACAAATTCGCCGGATTCCAGTGGATTCAGGCCGGCAACTCTATTTTCGAGATTGCCAGGGCCTGGACACTGGCGCCGCATAGGAAGACGAAGCTCCTCTCGGTAGCCGTTGAGCTGGTCAAGGCGGATAACCAGCTAGCGGAGCGGATTAGGTCGCTCATCCCGACTTGGAAGGTTCCGGACGACTCGGAACGCCGTCTTCAATTTAGGCTAATCTTCGCGACTCTCGACCGGGGAAACTATGAGCTGAAAGCTGATCCTGAGACCAATGAGGATGTCCTAACCTTCATTTGCCCGGAGGATTTACAAAGTGACCTGACGGCTTGGAACGAGCAAAACCAAAAGCCGATCGAGTACCTGCGTATTCCGGATCGGTGCGAGAAGGTGATAACGAACCAAAGGCCGGCCAGCGACGAGGAGGCAAACTATCTTCACAACCTACTGGGCTCGTGTGAAGCCGACACGGAGATTGAGCCGGATACAAGGGCGACGTGCCGTTTGGCTCTGGCGGCGACGCTGATAGTTTGCAGTGAAGCCTGGCTGACGAAGACGCCGGACGCACGGAAGCAGGTGCTGGACATCGTGCGCGCCGCTATCCTCGATGTTGGCAAGACGTCGGAAGACATCCGCAAGGCCCGTATCGGCGGCATCGAGGGTCGGATGAAGTTCGCTGCGTATGCAGCGATGCATCTTTGGTTGAACGAGAATGCAGCGAGCACCGAGTGGGAGGAGCTCGTCCTCCGGCTGTTGACCAGCGGGCATTCGCATGCTGTAGGCACGATTGTCGCGGTCGCCTATTTCTATCGGGAGCAGCTAGGCTCCGCTTGGTGGCGGCTATTGTATGCCGGCCTGCTTTGGTCAGCGCTCGTCATGCTCGCACCGAGCTATGAGGATGACGAAGACTTCGCGAAGATTTGGTCGGGTTGGCTGGCTAGACTGCGACGTATGCCGTTGCGGCGGAAAGGTACAACAGCCAACGATCTTTGCGTCGGTCGTGTCGCCAAAAGCTACGGACGACTCGACTATGCGAAGCGCATGCGAGCATACGAGTCAGGCAAGAACCGGTGGCATGGCAAACCGAGGCGGCGCTGGAGCGCCGGCCTTGATACGCAATTTCTCGGCATTCTCTTCAACTGGTTGATCAACGGGCGTGGCACAGGTGACTGGAGTGAAGACAGCAAATTGGCCGGCCGGCTTTGGGCGGAGGAGGCCGAGTACGCCCGGGCGCACGCCAAGGATGACGGCGAGTACCATCTTCCTAGCCAGAATTTCGGATACGACCTTCTAGTCAAACTCGCCGCGCTTGCTGTGAACGGGACTGCCGAGCAGTCACGTAGCGTTTGGGAACCCGTGCTATCGCATGGTCCTGCCGCGCACTACGCGCTGCGGCACTTCGCGCAAGGCCTCTTCATGCAACTTTCGAAAGACTGCGACATAGCTAAGTTCGAGAGTGTCTGGCGCGCAATGGCTGAGTACGGCCTCAATGCCCGCTGGGAAAAAGTGAAGAGTCACTGGTACTACGGGGAGGCCTTGCTCTGTGACATCCTCGGTTTCGGGAACGAGAGCGCATTGCGGCGTCTACCGGCGGGCGCAGAACTGCGGATGCGTGATGTATATGAGCGCTGGTCGAAGAAGCATCTCGACCATAGCGAAGACAACCTCAAACGCCTCTGCCACTTCCTGGCGACGACCTTTGGTGCCCCGCTTCGCCTCGATGGCCTGCGGTGGATCGCTGGGCTACTAAAAAACGGCTCTCGCTCAAGCCGGTGGTATCGGAATGGCACCGGAGACGCGCTCATCGAACTGCTGAGCGCCGCCATCAACGAGAATGCAAGTGAGCTTGCGGCGGACCCAGCGGCCCGTCAGGCCCTGGTTGAGATCGCCGCTGAACTGGCTGGCCGTAAAGACCCCACCGCACTGGCCCTACAGGAACGGATCAAGCTGCTGCGATAACGTGCGGCGGCCTCGCAATCTCAGTCGCATCAAGACTCCGTGTTAAATTTAGCGCAACATAAAGGACGTTATCATACGTGAGATGGGCGGGGACAGGCGCGGGTTCGATCCCAGCATCCCCGGCATCGAGCTCAAAAAAGCAATTCGAGTGCTTAACTGAACGGTATTGAGGGCTAAGTCCCAACACTGTCCGGCGCCCACCCATCAG
>JBKQPD010000161.1:0-16633 GCA_052145175.1 Binataceae bacterium (SeqCode)
CGCTCCTGCTATCCGTCTCCATGGCGTCATCCTCCGGCACCCGCCGCCAAGCGGGTGTGAGTTGTGGCTCAACTCGCCGGATCTTGACGCCTTTTCACTTTTTCCACCAACTTCGCGACACTACCCAGCGGCGGTACGTCTGACGGCTCAAGCGCTTCCTGTGTAAGCTCGTCAATCGTCTAGATGTGATCGGTGACGCCCAGCGCCATCGCGGGCGTACAGCGCAGCGTCTCGTGGACACGGCAGAGATTGTAGAAGCTCACCCAAAGCGCGACAGCCGCAGCGTGGCTTTCCAGCTTCTTGCTGAATCCATTCGTTAGCCGAGTAAACCGCCGCATCTGCATCCGAGACGAAAGGTTGAAGCGCTCCACGTAGGACGTGCTGATGTTCTCGCTCTTGGGATTTCCTCTTATCACGGTCCGATCCACGCCAGTGACGTAACCTGGGGAATAGCGGTGCGCCGCGTCCGGCTTGCTGGAATCGCTGGCGTACTTCTTCGTGAGTTGGGCAAAATCGACGTTGACGCCAAACGCAGCTTCGACCGCACCGATGTATGGCGCATAGCCATCGCTGGTTAGTTGTGGTCGATTTACGATTCGCGCGCGCAAATCCATCGCTAGGGCTTCCGTGTTTTCCGCCGTGCGCTTCTCTACCCGGTAGCTGAGAACAACCTTTTGAGGACAGCACCGGTTGGCGGCGGCCAGATTTGCAAGCGGCCCGGCCGCTGCTACAAGGGTTGAGCGTATGAACTTGCCTTAAGCCGAATTGCGCTTCGGCTATCGCGCTGAGACGATCTGCACGCATCCTCACAGGAACAGGTCGAGGGCCGGGGTACCCAACAGGGCGGTTCCGTAGAGCTTCGCGGCCGGGTTCGGGTTGGTCGCCGCGTGCGCCATCATCCCCTTGATATCCTGGTAGCGCCGCTGCAGCGGATGGTCGAGGAAGATCGCGTGCCCACCGCCGCCCTCGAACAGGTGATCGACGGCGTAGGCCGCAAGTTGCGCCGCGCGCGAAACGTTGTAGCGTATCTCCGCCCGCCGCGCGAGCGTGAAAGGCTCTCCGGCCCGCGCGGTCTCGATCATCTCGTCGCAATCGTACAGAAATTTCACGGTGGCGCTCTTGATCGTGTAGCTGGATTCGGCGGCGAGCTTCTGGCTGTAGGGATCTTCCGCGACCGTCAGCCCCAGGCCACCCTTGCGCGTCCGGCCGATTTCGAGCCAGGCGTCCAGGAAGCCAGCCGCGGCGCCGAGGATGGTGGCGCCCAGTGCGCCGAGGAAGACGCCCATGAAAGGCAGCCGGTAAAGCGGCGCGGGATTGATCTCCCATCCGGCCAGCGGGCGCCCGAAGGTGTAGTCCCAATGCGACATGCTGCGATGTTCCGGGACGAAGGCGCCGTCGACGACGATATCCTTGCTGCCAGTGCCGGCAAGACCGGCGACGTGCCAGTTGTCATCGTTGCGATAGTCCTTGCGGGGCAAAAGAAAAGAGCGGAAGTTCGCCAACTGGCGCCCCTCGACTTCGATACCGCCGGCCACCGCTCCCAGGTTGACCCAGGTGCAATGGTCGCAGCCGCTCGAAAACGACCAGCGGCCACTGACCCGATAGCCGCCGGCGACGCGCTCGGCCTTCCCGGTCGGCGCATAGGACGACGAATTCATCGTGGTGGGATCGTCGCCCCATACCTCCTGCTGGGTCTCCTTGGGGTAGAGGGCGGTTTGCCAGGGATGGACGCCGATGATTCCCGCGACCCACCCGGCGCATCCCTCGGCGCGCGCGACTTCCATGATCGCGCTGTAGAATTCCCGCGGATGGACCTCGCCGCCGCCCCATCGAGCGGGCTGCAGGCCGCGCACGATGCCGGTTTCGACCAGGTCCTTCCAAGTCTCGTCGGGCAAGCGGCGCAGTTTCGTGGTTGCGGCGGCGCGTTCGCGCAGTGCGGGCGCCAGCGCTTTCGCGCGTTCGACCAGGCTCAGATCGGAACGAGCGGGCGGCGCGGCTTTCGCGCGAACATCGGAATTGCTGCTGCTCATGGGCTTCTCCTTCCGGGCGCGCGGCGCCGGCGAAACGCCGGTGGGCTCGCACGCCGGATCGGCAAAATCGTTAGCGGAGACTACTCCCGAAGGCGCGCGCGGAGCTAACGGCGCCGGTGTGGGCGCGATCGTCACCACCAGCTTGCGAGGGCGGGGCTAAACGAGGTAAGAGCAGGCGGTTAGCAACTTGGACGACCCCTTACATAGTCAACCGGCCGAGCTGTTGCGGGATTCGCGGCGCGCGTGGCTGATGGCGGGGGTCGGGTTCTTTACCTGCTTCACCGTCTTCGGCGTATTCTTCAGCTTCGGCGCCTTTTTCAAGCCCATGGCGGGAGAGTTCGGGGCGAGCCACGCCGGGGCTTCGGCGGTCTTCGCGATCACGGCCTGCCTGTCGAACCTGCTCGGTGTCGTGGGTGGCCATCTGAGCGACCGCCGCGGACCGCGCCGCGTGATGATGGTCGGTGCGGCCACGATTGGGGTCGGGCTGGTCGCCACCGCCCGGATCGACCGCCTGTGGATCGGCTATTTTACTTACGGCGTCGGCGTGGGCGTGGGGATCGCGTTTACCTACGTCCCGGTGCTCGCGATGGTCGCCGGATGGTTCCTCAAGCGGCGCACCGCCGCGCTGGGGATTACGGTTGCGGGCATTGGCTGCGGAACGCTGGTATTTGCCCCGCTCGCCGCCGCCACGATTCAGCGGTTCGGCTGGCGCGAAGCGTACCTGCTCATGGGTCTCGTGGCCGCGACCGCTCTCGTCGTTTGTGCGCTGCTGGCAGAGGCTCCGCCGGTGGCCAGTCAGGCCGGCGGCGTTAGGCTGACGGCAGTGATTCGCACGCGTCCGTTTATCCTCCTTTATCTCAGTTCGCTGCTAACGTCGCTCGCGGTGTTTGTTCCTTTTGTCTATCTGTCGGCGTTTGCGCAGCTCCACGGCACGAGCGACGTGCGCGCCGCCACGCTGGTGGGGTTCATCGGCGCGGCCAGCGTCGGCGGACGCCTGGGCCTGGGCGCGCTTGCCAGCCGCTTCGAGCCGTTGAAGCTGTATAAGGTCTGCGCGTTGACCATGGGACTCAGCTTCGCGGCCTGGGCCTGTCACGGCGCGTACGCATGGCTTGTCCTGTTCACCGTCGTGATGGGCTCGGCGTATGGCGGATGGGTCGTGCTCCTGCCCGCGGTCGTGGCGGAGATCTTCGGCGTCGAAGGGATGGGCGCGACCCTCGGGGCCCTCTATAGCGGCTCCGCGCTCAGCGCGATAATGGGAACGCCGCTGGCCGGGTTTATCATCGACCGGACGGGCGATTACCTCGGGGCGGCCGCCCTTGCCGGCACGGCCGCGGTGACCGGCTTTCTGGTCGTGCTACCGCTCGGGCATAAAACCGTCGTCGCCGCCCGCGCGAATTTTGCCGCATGAAACGGTGAAGCCAATGAACGACGCTACGCGAGTACTCGAGTCTGTCGAGACCCATCTCATCTATGCCGCCCCGGACGCCGGCTTCTGCCGCAAATCGATGCTGATTCACGACGCCCGCGCCGCCCTCGATCCGCCGTCGTTGAACCGGGAGGGCTTTGCCCTGCGGCGTCACGCGACCGCCGTGGCAAATTTCTTCGATCCGGCCGAGGTGCGCTCGACCTACTACCCGGAGGTCGAACAACTCCTCATGGAGACCACCGGGGCGGCACGTGCGTTCGCCTTCGAGCACGACGTGCGCTGTGTCGCGACACCCGAGCGCCGCGAGCGCGAGGCGCGCGAGGCCGTCAAAGTGGTCCACGACGATTACACCGCGAAGTCGGCGCCGGAGCGGGCGCGCTTGTACCTCCCCGACGAGGCTGAAGCGCTGCTGCAAGGGCCTTACGCGGTGATCAACGTGTGGCGGCCGATCAGAGGCCCGGTGCTCGACACGCCACTGGCGGTCTGCGACGCGCGGACGATCGCGGAGGCAGACCTTGTCCCGACGGAACAGGGTGTGAAACACGAAGTTTACTTATTCAACTTCAACCCCAGCCATCGCTGGTACTATTTTTCCGCGATGACCACGAGCGAGGTGCTCCTGCTCAAGTGCTTCGATTCGCGCATCGACGGCCGCGCGCGGATCACCGCCCACAGCGCATTCGACCTTCCCGCCGAAACCTCGCAGACGCCGTCGCGCCAGAGTATCGAAGTTCGCGCCCTGGTCTTCTTCCCGCCAATTAGCGCCTCCGCGGGATCGCCTTGACGCCTGGTTCACCTGGCGCGGATAAAGTTCGGCTTGCGCTTCTCGACCAGCGCTTTGACCGCTTCCTTGTGATCCTGTGTCGTGAGCGTCAGGGCTTCGTACGCAAGACCCGTATCCATAATCAGGTTCGCCTGCTGTTTGAGCCACTTGTTGACCGCGAGCTTGCTCCAGCGGATCGCCCACGTTGGCCCGTCGGCCAGCCGCTGCGCGAATTCACGGGCCTTGGGCAGCACCTGCTCAGTGGGCACGGCGTAGTTGACCAGGCCGATGCGCGCGGCGTCCGCACCGGTCATCGAATCACCGAGCATCAGGTATTCCTTGGCCCGATTTGGACCGATCAGCAACGGCCAGATAACGGCGCCGCCGTCACCCGCGACCGCGCCTAACGCGACGTGCGTATCCGCCAGCTTCGCCGTTTCGGCCGCCACCGTGATATCGCAAAGCAGCGCGACGTTGGCGGCGAACCCGAGCGCATCGCCGTTGATCGCGGCGACGATCGGCTGCTCGACATCGAGCATGTTCTCGATCACGCGGCGTCCGTCAGCCATCACGATCCGCCGTCCGCCGCGCCCCTTGTTCTTCGTCGGCTTGTCGCGGCTGGTGATATCCCCGCCCACCGAAAAGGCCTTGCCCGCACCCGTCAGCAGAATCGCGTTAACGTCGCGGTCCTCGGCCAGCTCGAGCCAGATCTGCTCGAACTCGTGATGCAGCGCCGCGTTAACCGCATTCAATTGCTGGGGCCGGTTGATAGTCACAGTTGCGACACGGTTCGCAACTTCGATTTTCAGGTACTCGTAGCCGCTATAGTCAACCATAAGTCAGCGACCTCCCTCTGCTCGAAGTACCTAGCACTGAAGAAGCGCGCGCACCAAGTTCAGACCGCGTCGTACGTTCCGCCCGGACGAAGCGGGAGAGCCGGGGACGTCAGCGTCCGGTGAAGCGCGGCGGCCGCTTCGCGCGAAAGGCCTCGATACCTTCGTGAAAGTCCTCGGTGTGCTGTGAATTGATCATGGCCTGCCCCTGGTAGCGATAGGCGACGGGCGGCGTCTCTTCCCATCCATGGACGATCGCGGACTTCGTGTAGCCGAGCACGGCGGTCGGTCCCGCGGCGAGCTCGCGCGCGACCTCCAACGTCTTCTGCTCGAGCTGCGCCGGCGGCGCGACCCAATTGACCAGGCCCCATCGTTCCGCGTCTTGCGCGGAGAGTACCGGCGCAAGCAGCGCCCATTCCAGCGCCTTGCCGATCCCGACGAACTGTTGCAGCAGATTGGTTCCGGTCGCGATTCCGCGCCGGGCGAAGGGAATCGCCAGGGTCGCGGCCTCCGACGCAACGCGAAGATCACAGCCGAGGGCCAGGTTGAAGCCCGCGCCGTGCGCGTGGCCGTTGACCATCGCGATAACCGGCTTCGACAACGCGCGCAGGCGGGCGACGATCAGCGGCCAACGGCCTTCCCCCTCGACGTACTGCTTGAGCGGATCGGCATAACGGCGGTCGGGCTCCCCCGGCGCGGCCATCCCCCGCAGGTCGTCCCCGGCGCAGAACGCGCGCCCGGCTCCGGTCAGGATAACCACCCGGACCTCGGCGTCGCGGTCACACTCGTCCAGCGCGTCGAGCAGTTCGACCCCGATCCGGAAATTGAGGGCGTTCAGACGTTCAGGGCGGTTGAGCGTGAGACGACCGATATGACCTTCCCGGTCAACCAGCAGATGCCGGTATTCCATGGTAGAACCTCCCTCGGCTCAGTGAGCGTGCTGATCTGGCCTTAGCTCTTTAGCAGCAACTCGGGAACCGCCGAAACGCAATCGATGCTCGTCGCGTAGACGCTTGAAAAAGAAAGCGCAGGGAAAGCGGGACAGCGGCAGAGACTCCGGTAAAGGAGGAACCAACCGTCCGCTCACGATTTTCTAATAGTATTAAGCCGGGCCTCAAGTTAGGTTGAAAGAATATGTATCTATACGCAACTCTGACTATCACACAAATTAAATAACCGCGACATCATCATTACCAAAAATGATCAAGCCATATAACGATGCGCTGGCGGGCTATGATCGCGCGATCACGCTTAAGCCGAACTGTGCCGAACTCTACAACAACCGGGGCATTCTTCTTGCGCAACTGCGACGGTTTAACGATGCCCTGGCAAGTTACAATCAAGCTATAGCGCTCAAACCTGATTGTGCCGAAGTCTATAACAATCGCGGTATCGTCCTCCAGGAAATAGAGCAATACAACGATGCATTAGCGGACTACGACAAAGCCATAGAACTCAAGCCTGACTATGCCAATGCCCATAACAACCGCGGCGCGATTTTGTCAGAATTGAGGCGTTGTGACTCCGCGGTAGCAAGCTGCGACCAAGCCCTCACCCTCAAACCTGATTTTGCCGAAGCCTATAACAACCGCGGCGTCGCTCTTCACGAAATGGAGCGCTTTGACGATGCGCTGGCAAGTTACGATCAAGCTATTGCGCTCAAACCGGACTGTGCCGAGGCCCATAACAACCGGAGCGCTACCCTGAGGGAACTGAAGCGCTACACCGATGCGCTGGCGAGTTGCGGCAGAGCCATAGCACTAAAGCCGAACTATGCGGAAGCCTATCAGAATCGGGGCCTTTCCCTGGTCAACAAAGGCAACATGAACGAAGCGCAAGAGATGTTTCTTGAAGCTCTCAAGCTAAAGCCGGATTTTCCGGACGCCGTGTTCAGCCTGACGCACATCCGCAAATATCGCGACCCGGATCACGCGGACGTAAAAACAATCAGGAGCTTGCTTGCCAGGCCCAGGGCGTCATTGCGCGGCAGAGAGTGTCTTTATTTCTCACTGGGCAAGATTTATGACGATTGCGGACTTTACGATGAAGCGTTTGAATGCTATCGGCAGGCGAACCAGGTCCGCAACACCGCCGTTGCGTATAATCCCGACGGGGTCGCGAGATATACCGACAGCATCATCGACGTTTTCAGTAAGGATTTTCTCGCGAAGACATCAGGGTTTTCATCGGACAAACAGTCGCCATTGTTCATTGTCGGCATGCCCCGGTCGGGGACTACCCTGCTGGCGCAGATATTGTCCAATCATCGCTGCATAGCTTCAGCGGGAGAACTGCCAACTATTCTGGAATTTATCTCACGTCTACCGGAATTAAGCGGAAAGGGAATCGCCTATCCGCGGGCAGCCCGGCTTATCACCCCTGTCATTGGAACGCGTCTGATCAATGATTACGAGCAACGCCTGCGACGTGACGTCGGGTCGGACGTTCCGTGGGTTATCGACAAACATCCCCTCAACTTCAGGCACCTGGGATTTATCTCGATGCTGTTTCCGCGGGCGCGAATCCTTCATTGCACGCGCCATCCGCTTGATATGGTTCTCTCCACTTATTTTCAGCGGTTTGCTTATTCTTATGATTATTCGTTCGATCTGGGGAATATTGCGCATTTTTACGGGGAATATACCCGAGTGATGGAGCACTGGCGGAAAGTACTGCCTGCGACGCCGATTGAGGTCAGCTACGAAGATATCGTCACGAATACCGAGCAAATGGTGCGCAAGACGCTGGCGTCTCTCGGGTTGGAGTGGGAAGAATGCTGCCTTAGCCCTCACACCAATTCAGGTCCGGTGGAAACCGCGAGCCAGTATCAAGTACGCCAGCCGCTCCACCGCCAATCTGTCGAGCGATGGCGGCACTATGCAAAACATCTTGCCCCTCTGCAAGAAATGGTGGGGCTTATTCCGGAGCACCTGGCGTGAAGGTTGCAGAGGCGATCACGCGTGCGGCGCTGATTGCCCGCGGCGGGAGGCAGAGGCTCGGGGCGACGTGTTACGCGTTCACCATACGGGGTCGTGCGCCATGCTGAGGTAGACGGAGCCTTGGGTCAGTGGAGGGTTCGAGGCAGTCTGATCGGTTGTGGCCGGGGCGGGCGACGGCGCCGACTGGCTTGATCCGGTTCTTAATCGCGCTGCTTCGTTTGCGTAGTTGGCGCAACCCGCGACCAGACAACCTGCCAAAACAACAATGATCATCTTTTGAAGTCGCATAAGACCAATTCAAGCGCCGTACCAAGCGAATGGCAACGGGATTTTTAGCTTGATCTCATGCTGCCAAGCCTAGCGAACACTGTCAGTGCCGGATACCGGCGGATCAGAGCAATTTGGGCAGGACCTGGTCAGTGAAGGCGAGAAAGGTCTCGTGACTGAGCGGCGCCCCGATAACGTAGGCGAAGCCGCTTTCGTCGCGGAGCCGCGCGATGCGGTCGGCGACACGCTCCGCGGTGCCGTGAATCACGACCGAATCGACATACCAGTCGAGCGGATTGCCAACATAATTCAGAATTTTGGGGTCGACATAGCTGTTGAGCAACCACTTTGCGCCCTGTCGCGCGAGCCGCTCCGCCTCGGCGTCGGTCGGCGCGATAGCCAGCAGTCGCGCCATCGGGGTCTCGCGGCCGGTCGCGGAATGACCCGCCGCCGCGAGCGCGCCGAGGTAGTCGCGGCGATACTCGCCCAGTTGGGCGTCCGTCGCATGCGGCCCCATCAGCACCGAATAGCCCCGCGAGCCGGCCCAGGCGAAAGCCGCCGGCGACCCGGACGCGACAAACACGGGTGGATGAGGCCGCTGCAGCGGCTTGGGCAAGACTTCGACGTCCTCGAACGAGAAGTAGCGTCCCCGATGCGACAAGCGATCGTGCTGCCATGCCTTGAGCACCACTTCGACGGTTTCGTGAAAGCGCGCGGCGCTTTCTTCCATCGGGACGCCGAAGGTGGCGAACTCTTTAGGGTCGAAACCGCGCCCGGCGCCCCAATTGACCCGTCCCCCCGACAGGATATCGAGCAGCGCGATCTCTTCGGCCAGCCGCAATGGATTGTAGAAGGCCGCCAGCGTAACACCGGTGCCAATGCGGAGCCGCTTGGTGCGCGCCGCCGCATAGGCTCCCATCACCGGAATCGAAGGACACACGCTGTAATCGTTGAAATGATGCTCCGTGAGCCAGACCGCGTCGTACCCGCTGTCGTCCATAATCGCGATTCGTTCAAGCGCTCGCGCATAGACCGTCGGTAGCGGCTGGCGCCGGCCCGGCCAACTGAAGAACTGCAGGATGCCCAGTTTCATCTTAGCTACGCCACGGCTCGACCAGGATCTTCGCGTGCGTTTCCGGCGAAGCCAGATCCTTGAAAGCTTGCGCAACGCCCTCCACCCCGACTTTGCCGGTGACCAGAGCCTCCGGATTGATCTTCCCTTCGGCGAGGTTATGCAGTGTCGCGGCAAATTCCTCGTCGTTATAGCCGAGCACGAACTGGATACTCAATTCCTTCATGATGCCGTTGACCGGTTCGATCGAGTCACGCTCCATGCACAAACCGACGACGACGATCCGCGCCTGGGGCGGGGCGGCGGCCATGACGGAGTGAATCATGCCGGGGACGCCCACGCATTCAAAGATCAAGGCGGGGCGGCGCGCTGGCGCCGGCGTCCAGGGCGACAGGCGAACCGCCCGCGTCGGATCCGTGACGGCCGCGGCTTCGCTCCAGCTTGCAAACGGGGAGACGTTTTTGGGATCGAGCACGATGTCGGCGCCGACCGCCTTGGCCAGCTCGCGCCGGCGCGGCGAGAAGTCAGCGGCGACCACCGGCGCGATACCCTTGAGTTTCAGCGCGATAATAACGGCCAGCCCGACCGGGCCGCATCCGATCACCAATGGCGCGTCGTCCAGCGACGCGTTCGCTCTTTGCACCGCATGCAGACCGACCGCCATCGGCTCGGTCATCGTCGCCCGCTCGGTTGAGAGTCCATTGGGCACTGGGAGCAAAAGCGCCTCCGGCAGCCGCATGTACTCGCCAAAGCCGCCCGGGTAGCCGACCGAGTAACCGACTATCTCGATACTGTCCGCACGGGTGAGCACGGGCATCGCGCAGACCCGCGCGCCCGGCTTGATCTTGCGCTCGGTGGCGGGTCCGTAGTCAACGACTTCAGCGCAATACTCGTGGCCCATCACGATTCCGCGCTCGAGGTCCGCGGGCTGGAGCAGCGTTTCAGGATACTTGAACAAGTGCAGGTCGGAGCCGCAGATGCCACACGCAAGAGTGCGCACGAGCACCTCGCCGGGACCGGGTTGCGGAGCCGGGAGATTGTCGGCCATGAGCTGCCTCTGCCGCATTACCGTCGCGCGCATAGGATTCTCCTCTCGAGTCGGGATAATCAGCCTTGCAGTTCCGCTGCGCGCCCCGCGCCAGCAACCCGCAGCCTGTCGCCCGAGTTTAAGCTTCGCGCCGCAAAATAAGAAGTAAGCCGGGAATAAGAAGGCCGAGACAGTCTCTCTGGGGGGCAAGGAGACCGCTCGGCCCGTGACCGCTGAATGAACAGTCAGCCAACAGCAGGCTATTCCAACCTATGCGTCGCTGTCAAGCTTGATCATGAGCAAAAATGCGTGACGCGCGGGCCGCACCACGTTAGACAAGAAAGGTAGCAGCGCAGGAGTTTTACGGATGAGCGAACGTTTTGCGGAACCGGATAAGGCGTCACTCACCGCTCACGGCCATCAACAAGCGTTCCCGCTCGGCCGGTGCTCGTTACCGTGGTTTATTCAGTACTGCGGAAGTTCTGTGTCTTAGCTGCCGCGCCGACCGGTGAGGGTCTTGGGCGCTCGATGGATATTCGAATGGGACGTGGGCGGTCTGCCGAGCGGTCCCCCCAGACCAGGTCGCCATCATGGCTTCCCACTGCCCAAGCATGACCGCCCACGAAGCCTGATTATCTATTTTTTCTCTGGGACCATCATTCGATCAATTTAGGATTTTTGACGCAGCTCGCAGACTCGCCTGCTCGCTACGGCGCGCGGCGCGCCTCCGCTAATTAGCGTTTTTTCGTGGGCGGCTCCTTCGCCATCGAAGGCGGCCCGGAAGCGGAGAGCGACGCCAGCAATTGCAACAGCTCGCGAAACGCCGCGTCGGTGCGCGTTCGTTCGCCGGTCGCCAGCAAGTCCAATTGCAGCCCGCGCACCGCGGCCAAAGAAAGCGTGGCCAGCGGCTGTACGCGCTCCGGCGCGACTCCGGCGGCGGCAAAGGCCTGTTCGAAAAACGGTAACCAATCCTTCACGAGCCGCTCGAGCAAGCCTGGAAACCGCTTGCGGTCGCGCAGCGCGAGGCCGTAGACCTCGAAAAACAGCCACAGGGAGCGTTCGCCTTCCGGCGAGGACCAGATTTCCCACGCTTCTGCCAACCTCCGCCGACGCCCCGTTGGCGCAAGTATCGCGCGCGCAAAGTCAAGCTGTTGGCGGCTGCGGAGCTGGGTCAAGGCTTCCGCGATCAACTGCTCCTTGGAACCAAAAAAATAGAGCAACATGCGCGGACTGGTTTTAAGCGCCGCCGCCAAAGGCCGCAGCGAAAGGTCCGCAAGCCCATTGCTCAATATGTAGTCAGCCACCTGCTCGAGCAATTGCGATCGGCGCTCCCGTCCGACTCCCCGCTTCATGTAACGTTCGCGTCCCCACCGCGAATCGACAGCTCCCGAGTGAAACCAGTGTTACGTGAAACGCTCGTTACAGTCAAGGCTATCTGCGAGAAGCTGTCAGAACTTTTTGGATTTGAAGAGATGGGATGCGGGTGAACCATCGGGGTTGAGATTCAGTGAAGGACCAATGTCTCGAATCAATATCGCGCGCGATGGAGGACGCCCGCGGTCTCGAGTTCAGCGACCCGGCCAGGGGAATAGCCCAAATATTTTTCGAGCAGCGCGGCATTGTGCTCGCCCAGCATCGGCGCATCAAATTCAATCTCCTCCGGGAAGCCGGAGAAGCGAAGAGGAAAGCCGGGAATCTTGAATTCGCCGAGAATCGGATCGTTGATCGTCCGCACGGTCCCGCGTGCGATCAGATGAGGATGCTCGCTCGCCTCGCGCACCGAAAGGATCGGCGCGACGGGTACGCGGTGGTGCCGTAATATTTCGATCGAGGCTTCATCGTTGGGCATCGCCGCCAGCCAATCTTCGATCATCGGAATGATCTCACTGCGACGTTGCGCGCGGTCGCGCGTCCGCGCGTAGCGGGAATCCTTCCCGAGCTCCGGCCTGCCGATAGCCTGGCAAACACTCACCCACTGCTTGTCGGTCATGGCGAGGATGATGATCCAGCTCGTGTGACCCTTGAACACGCCGGCGGGACAGGCGAGCGAGTGATGGAGTCCGGACGCCTTCATCTCACGCGCGCCCTGGCTGGCGCTGTAGAGCTGCACGCCGATCGTCTGACAATGAAAATAGGTATCGAGCAACGAGATATCGATATACTGCCCTTCCCCGGTTCTTTCGCGATAAAGCAACGCACAGGCGATCGCACCCATCGCGTGTGCTCCCGCGCTGACATCGCCGATCGCGACCATCGGCATGTAAGGAGGCCCCTGCTCTTCACCGATCAATGACGTGATTCCGGCATACGCCTGGCCGATAAAGTCGAACCCGGCGTCGTGCGCGAGGGGGCCGGTCTGGCCGAGCGCGGAGATCGAGCACATCACGATCCCCGGCTTGAGGGCTTGGAGTACCGGATAGCCAAGCCCCATGTCGCTGATCACGCCGGGAGCGAAATTCTCGACGACGACGTCGACTTGAGGGACGAGCTGTTTCACGAGCTCGAGGCCCGCGGGTTTGCGCAGGTCGACGCACAGGCTTTGCTTGCCGCGGTTTTGCTGCACAAAGAAAGCGCTGCGCCGGTCGCGGATATAGTCGAACTCGCGGGCATGGTCGCCATGCGGCGCCAGCTCGACCTTGATGATTTCGGCGCCCATCCCGGCCATCAGGCGCGTGGTGGTGGGGCCGGCGACGAAGTGGGTAAAGTCGAGAACCTTGTATCCGTCGAGCAGATGCCGTGGCTTGTCGCCCATCGATGCGTGCTCCTCCGCGCTTTCCGTCGTCGTGGTTAAATCCCGGCGAACATCGGCCGCCCCGCCGATCGCACCCGGCCGCTCAGTGGAACTGTCACCCGCCCGGATGCGACGCCCGCGCTTTCACGATCCGTTGCAATGACGCTATCAGGACATAAGACTGAGGTGCTGCGCTAAAATCAACCCAATGGAGGAGGACGGGGCCCGGTGGCCCCAGCAGCAGCAGCTGAGTCAGAAAAACGCGACCATCGGTCGCTTCATTGTCGAATGCCCATCCGTCCGTCATCGCGGATAGGGTTTTCGGGAGGCACATCTGACGGGGAACACAGCATTGCGCTAATCCATTCAGCGTTTTAGTATGCTTAGGGGTGAATCATCCTGTTTATCGATTCAGAGTGGTCATGACAAAGCGACCCCGCGACCGGGATAGCGGCCTTAGGATGAAATTAATTCTGCTCTGCGCGGGCGTAGTTCTGCCCCTGCTAACGGCGTCCTTATCCCGCGCGCAGGCCATCCCGCAGATGATCGGTATCTTCTCGATCAACCCGGGCGCGTCGGCCTCTTTGTCTTCCACGAGCACAATCAGTCCGTCGATTCTCGCCGCTCCATACGTCAAGGGAATCCTCGTGCGGTTCGGCTGGAGTGATATCGAAACGGCCGAAGGGGTTTACGATTGGTCGGTGATCGACGGCCTGCTCAGCCAGGCCGCTGCCAGCGGTAAGCAGATTACCCTCGGTGTGATGGCGGGCTACATGACGCCGTCGTGGGTGTACGCTGACCGCGCGCAACCCTTCAACTTCGTTTGGGACGCTCCGACTTTCGGTCCGGCGCTCTGCAGCGTGCAGTCTATCCCGATCCCGTGGGATCCGATTTTTCTGGAAAAGTGGCAAGCGTTTGTCCAGGCGATGGGCGCGCGCTACAGCGCGAATCCGACGCTGGTCAGCGTGATGCTCTATGGTGTCAACTTCCGTAGCGTCGAGACCTCGCTTCCGGTCTCCATCAAACAACGCATCCCGGGATCCCGGGGCACTCGTGCCTGCAAAGGGTACGATTATCCGTCCCTGTGGCAGTCGGCGGGCTACACGCGCACCAAAGTCGAAAATGCCCTTTTCGCGATGGAAGGTTATTATCAGAGCGCGTTCCCGAACACGCAACTCCTGGCGGCACTCAACCCCGGCGGCTTTCCTCCCATCGACGAGAGCGGCAATCTTCTCCGCAGGCAAGCCGTGGACTTTCAGGTTCCCAAGGACCTGATGTCCGACGGCGCCAGTACGTTGGGCGAGCAGTTTGCCGCAGGCAATGGCGCTCTCAGCACGAACGGGTTGACTTGGCCGCTGCTCACCGAATATGCCACCGCGGTCGACACCGGCTACCAGACGCTGAGCCCGCTAGGTGCGAGATTGCCGAAGGCGATCAAGACCGCGCACAGCGTGGGTTCGCGATGGCTCCAACTGTACCCGAGCGATATTCTCCTGCGCGCCAACCAGTCAGCGCTCGCAACCGCTTTCGACGAATTGCAGTAAGCGGGCTCGCGCCGCTGGCTTGCTAGCCCAAGCGGACCTCGACTCGTACGCGCCACTCTATGCCATCGACGGCGCCGCGGCCGTTGCGATTGGGGCGGATGCTGGCCGCCTGAATCGCGACGGATCGTGAGCAATTCGGTGATCGACGAACGCGGTGACCTATCCGCGATTCGTTGTTCGTCACGATGAACAGATCATTCCTGCGATTTTCACGCCTTCCATCGTCGCAAGCTACCATTGGTTTCAAGATACCGGGGACAGTCGCTACCATGCGTGATTGATCACCTGGGTATCGCCGCTTTCGCCGTCGATCAGCACAATCTGGAGCTGTCTGTAATCACCCTTGGGGAAAAAGACGTAGCCACTTACCGTGAAGTTCCGGCGAACTTCGGCTGGTTGGAGCGCAAGCGCATTGAGCTGCATTTGCGCCTGCTGGTCGGCCTTCTCTGGCCCCGCCATAACACCGTGTATGCCTGCCTCGCCGCCGCCAATCGCGGCGCCGATCCCGGCGCCCTGCGCCCCGCTGTGAATCAGCGATCCCGCAATCGCGCCGAGTCCCGCGCCAACACCCCCGCCGAGCAGGCCGCTCGTCGCGCCGCTCACCAGCGCCGCTTTCAGTTCACCGGAACCGCCGGCCTGGCGAGCCGCCTCGCCGGCCGGTAAGGGAGCTACCCGATCACCCGCTTCGTCAAGCGCGAACACTTGACTGGGGACGACCGCGCGTGGAGTGTCGGTACCATTGGCGATCGAAACATAGACCGGCTGGACGTTACCAATCAAAGCACTAGGCTGTACGCTGATGGCAAGTTCGTCCGGCTGCGGTGTGGCGACGATCTGAGGCGGCGTCTTGATCGGGGCCTCGGCGATCGCGCATCCTGCCATCGGCGAGACCACGAGCAGCGCTGCGAAGCGGATGCGGACCTTGATGCGGCGGCCCGCCGTGGCGCGTGTTCCTCTCATACCGACGATTCTCACTAAATGTGTTTAGCGAGCAGACCTGGCGCTGACAGCTCCGCGGTTCAGGCCAGATCCTTGAGACAGGCGAACATGATTTTCTCCACCGCTAGGTATACCACATGTCTCTGCGAAATCGTTCTGCACCAGTTTTGACCAGGCCGTTTCTCTGCCCATGCGCCACTCACCTGGAAAACGAAGTTGGCCTAGAGAGCGCGCTCGAAAATTAGTCCACGAAATCTTCGGGAAGACCTCTGCTTGAGTTTAACGCTCCTAAATCGGCCCCGAGCATCGTGCTGTCCTCCGCTTGTTATAGGTGTATATCTGATCTATTGCATCCTTTAATCATCTTTATATGGTCTTATTCAATTAATATAATATTTACACAAAGTATCTTAATGAATTAGATGATTTTTAGTAGCAAGAGAAGATATAAAGTCGTATTATCACTCGGGTAGGGGTCAACGCTGGGTGTCGGGGGATACCCGCGCGGATGACCAGTGAATAAACGGGGGGACCTGACATGAGCTTTCACAGAACCGGATGATGGACGGCTCGCTCAGCATCTAGGGCTGGCCGAAATTGGTGCTGTTAGTCAGGCGCCTCCGAATTCTCTGGTTCTGGCGCCTCGAAAACCCGCGCCTGCAATCGTTGCTCCTCAGATATTTCACCGCAACTGCCGGCCTCTCTACAGCGTAATAGATACGGATCGATTGCCGATTCGCCGGACGCAGACTGGCTACGCCCGCGAAGTCGGCAAGGCTGCGGGTCGCAAAAGGAAAACTCTTGAAACCAATTATCACTAACTTGCTTTTAATGATCGCTATGGTTCTCGCCACTGGAGCGATAGCGAATGCCATCGTGACGCCGACCCGCACACCGACGCCAACCCCGACCCGCACACCGACGCCAACCCCGACCCGCACACCGACGCCAACCCCGACCCGTACGCCAACCCCGACCCGCACACCGACGCCAACACCGACCCGTACGCCAACCCCTACGCGCACGCCCACCGTGACGCCGACTCGCACACCGACGCCAACC
>JBKQPD010000162.1:0-8857 GCA_052145175.1 Binataceae bacterium (SeqCode)
ATGCGGGTCCTCCTCAGAACCCCACACACAGAGTAGGTGCAGTATCGAGGATTGATGGAACTACCAACCTGGCGGCCACCGGCAAAAATAGTTGTCGTCGATCGGCAAAAATAGTTGACGCTGAACACGCTTCCGTTCGGATCAGGTCCGCACCACCCATCCGCGCCCCGGCCAACGTCATTTGCTCACCGCACCGGCTCCCTCGCGGGCAATTCGCGGTGTACTGGGCAAGTTTGCCGATCTGCCACAGGAGGCGGAGGACGAAATCCGAGGCCTCGATGAGGCGCGCCGGCGGATCGTGGCGCTGGAGCGCCAAATCAAGAATGTTAGAAGCGTTCATGTAGCGCCGGGGGCGGACCAGGCCGCCATTGGGCGTGCTGTTACAGCCGCCATCGAGGGTGAGCGGGCGGCGTGGCACCGCAAGTTGACGCGAGCGAGGTCGCGCTTTCGCCAAGTGGCAGCGGGGCTCTCCTCGATGGGCCAGTCGTTAGACAATGTTAAAGGATTACTTGAGGAAGTTGACCGCGAGTGGTTGACACAATCGGTCACGAAGGAGACGGCGGGTACGTCCGTCAATCATCGGCCTCTGCAGGTCGCGAACCCTGCCGACGATCGCATTCCTTCACCCGAGGGACTGATGTTGAATGGGGCGCTCAAACTGGCGTCCGGGGAGCGCAGAATTTTGACCGCCTTGGCCCAGTACCGGCAGGGCAGAAGTAAGGTGCAGGTGGCAGTGCTTACCGGCTACGCTGCCACCGGCGGCGGCTTCAACAACTATCTCGGTGCTCTTCGCTCACGAGGACTGATTGAGGGCGACGGGGATAGGCTCACAATCACGGAGGCGGGGATTTAGGCGCTCGGATCGTGGGAGCCACTACCCGCTGGATCCGATTTGGTCGATTACTGGCGCAACCGGCTTGGGAAAGCAGAACGTCTGATCCTGGAAACCCTCACGCAGGCTTATCCCGCCGGGCTGAACAAGGAAGAGATCGCCGCGCGGGCCGGGTACGAAGCTAACGGCGGCGGATTCAACAACGCCCTCGGGCGGCTAAGGACGTTGGAGCTGGTCCAAGGGCGGGGCGAGATCCGGGCAAGCGACAATCTGTTCAACTCCGCGGCGGGATGAGAGACGCGGCGAACGCAGGGCGAGGTGCTTTGAAGCCGATTGCTACGATTTTCCTTGCGCGGGGCCGGCGATAGGCGATGGCGCTGGTCCACTGCACCAAGTGCGGTCATTATCCGGTATCGACAAGTGCGCCTAAGTGTCCGCGCTGTGGGGCATCTCCATACCGGGCGCCGAAGCTCGCGCCCACCGCCATCGCTCCGGAAGAATCTTCGCGAGCCACTGAAAGTTCTAAGTCGATAACGAAGCAGGTTCCAGCATACGCCCAAATCTGTGGAATTCTGGCGGTTGCCCTAGCGGTCGCCGGTGTCTTCATTCCGTTGGTCGGCGTGCTTTTTCTGACGCCGATCGCAATCGTGCTCGGCAGCGTGGCCCTCTATGGTGGCTACAAAGTTGTGGGTGTAACCACCTTGGTGGTGGTCATTGTTAACTTCCTGATTACTCCGACTTTTTGGCTCAATATCCTCGCTGGTGCATCCGAGTCAGGGGCTTCAGGAAACCGCTGGCTTGCCTGTTTCGACATCGTTGGCGTCAGCGCGATGTTATATTTAACGGTTCGCAAGCCCCGGCGACCTGGAAACCATACAGTGACTTATCCGATAGGGCGGAGGAATGTCAGAAGCGTTGCCGGTTTCTCGTCGGTCGCGGCGGGCCTCCTCATTCTCGCAGCGATCGCGTACCGCTTCGTACCATCAGCGGAATTCGCGCCCGCTCCTTCATCACCGGCTCGACCCGTGTCTCCGCCATCTCCGGCAGCGTCGGCAGGCAAAATAGAGCCGGCGCATTCCTCGTTGCCTGAGTCCACAACGGCAGCCTCCTCTGCTGCAGCCGCAACAAGTACTTCGGCGGCTCGTGAGGTTTATGTGCTTGTGGGGTCGAACAACGGAGTCGTCGTTTATCGCGTTGACAAGACCGGTGCCGCCGCTGTGGTGGCGACGATTGGTGGTCCTTTGACGGGTTTGGAGTCGCCGGGCGGCATGACACTCGATGAGCATGGGCAACTGTACGTAATTAACAGCAGCAGTGTTGTGGAATTCGCGGCTGGAGCAATAGGGAACGTGCTGCCAGCAGCGATCATCGCTGGCCCGGCCACTCAGCTCAACGGTCCTGCGGCCATCACGGTCGATACGGCGGGCGACATTTACGTTGCAAATGGCGTATTGAGCTCGGGCAATTGCATTCTCGAATTCGCTCCCACAGCGAGTGGGAACTCAGCGCCTATCGCGACCTTCGGCGCCAGGGAAACCGGATTTCTCAGTTGGTGCCACGACCTGGCGCTCGGCGGCTCAGGGTATGTTTACGCCTCATGGGCGGACGCCGTTGTGGAATACACGCACGCCGGAGATCGTATGCGTGCCCTATCCGGGCCAGCGACGGGTCTCGATTCTCCGGAGGGCATAGCGATTGATGCGAGCGGGAATCTGTACGTCACGAATTCGGGCGGCAATAGCGTAACCGCCTACCGACCAGACACTGATGGCGCCGCAGCCCCTTTCCTTACAATCTTCGGCCCGGCTACTCGCCTTCAACGGCCACATCGAATCGCCGTTGACGGTTCCGGCCAGATCTACGTAGCCAACTCGTCGGGGCTAGAGGTTCTCATATTCAGACCAGGAAGTAACGGAGACATTGCCCCCGCCGCCGTCATTAAGCTTCCTACGGTAAGTTTCCTGAAGGACGCATGGGGCGCCTCCGTCAAGGCGATCGCCCTTGCGCCGCCTATTCGCACAGAATCCCCGCTGACGGGACCGAAGACACCCATCAAAGACTCCGGCAGTGGCTCCGCCGGGACGAGCCGACCGGCACTTTTGCCGGTCCCTAATACTGCGAATCAGGAGGATGATCTCTCGCAGTTCGAGCCTGCACCACCGGGGATCGTTTTGCATGAATTCATCTTGTTGGGGGGCTGGTTTAAGGAGCCGCAGTTTGAGGCACTGCGACAATGGCTGCTCGGACAGGGGTTCCTAATCAAACAGGCACTTGCGCCGCAGCCATGGCGAACCTACCCATCGATCAAGTTCAGTGGGACGGTGGCTCAGATTGGACGAGCATTCCACGTTACTGTGATGCAGGGGACGCACGCCTCGCTCCGATGCTATGCGGTGTTCGCCAATCTGCGGATGCCGGCGCGTTTGGCGCCGGAAGGTGCCACGTACATCGAGGGCTTCAACTTCGGCGAGGATTCGGCTCCGGGACTCCGGACGCGCTGCTTCTAATCCTCATGAGAAGCGTCTAGTCCGTCCATGAATAAAGGTGTTGATTACCGGGAACTCATCACGAAAGCTTTGGTAGGGGCGCTTGGTGGCTTTATTGGGTGGTTGCCTATCGAGGCAGCGGCTGAGGGGCTGAGCTTTCTCGAGCCGCATCAGCCCCAAGGAATTAATTTCGTTGTTTGCATCTATGCCGGCTTGGTCGGTGGGTTGATTAACGCACCGTTCGGTCGCTCCGGCGCGAGGAGCTCCTTCTGGCAGTTCGTGCGCACCTTTTTGCTGTGCGCGTTCCTGCTTTCGTTGCTTGCGGAAGTGTTCGCAGTAGTTGCGTTCGATAGTTTGGTTTTTCCACAGGCCAACAATGATATCGACGCCTACGGTGTCGTCCCCAACTTTCTGCTGGCCGTCGGCGACTGGTATCGGAGCCACGACGTATCTCTCCGCTTTATTTTCCTCGCCCGGCTTTGGGCGTACGCCATTTTCGGTGCGATCCTGGGCCTCTCCGTTGGGCTGACTAGCTTTGCACCTGCCAACCTACTCAAAGGGGCAGCCGGCGGCGGACTCGGCGGGTTTGCCGGCGGACTTTTTTGGGTGCTGGGTGGAAATGGGGCGCTCGCGCGGATGTGCAGCCTAACCATGACAGGTCTGGGAATTGGACTTTTTATTGGGCTTGTCAACGAATTGACAAAGGTCGCATGGCTAACCGTGGAAGTCGGCCGATTCAGGGGCCGTCAATTTCGATGCGACCGTAAGATCATCAACTTGGGCAGGGCAGAGGAGAATGAGGTTGGTTTGTTTGGGGACCCTGAAGTCATCGCGCGGCACGCTTGTATCGAGTGTGATGGGCAGGAGTTTGTCCTGAAAGATCTGAGTCGCCGCGAGGGCACGACACTCAACGGAAGGAAAATCGACCGACAATCCCTGCAGGATGGCGACTTGATTCAGATCGGAACCTATAGGCTCAGATTTCATTCGCGGTGGAGGCCGGACGGAGCTCGTATCAGCGAGGCTCTTGACCGAATCGACGAACCTGCCGCAGCCAGAACCCCTGTCGGGAGAGCGGGTGCTTGTTTAGTGGATGAGGCAGGTAGACGAATTATCCTGCAAGCAAATCGTGTCACGCGTCTAGGGCGTGCTGAGGATAACGAGGTGATGCTGATCGACGATCGCTCATCTCGGCATCACGCGGTGATCACAAACAGCAACGGGCGCTTCTCTATCCTGGATCTTGGCAGCACCAATGGCACCTTCGTCGAGGAGGTCCGCATCAGAGAGCAAGGGCTTTCAGACGGTGACCACATCAGAGTCGGCGACGCGCGATTTGTATTCCGCTACCTGAGTTTTTAGCCCAGTTGAGGTCGTCCAGTCTTACTCTGCCCTTTTTAAGTGGATCGTCCTTGGACTCGGTCTCGCTCGGGAAAGGCTCGCCACGCCCTGCCGGCAAGCTCAGCAGACCTCGATCTGATACTCCCCACCCGTTATCCTGCGGCCGAGGCTGCCTTGCGCGCGGTTGCAGTGGCAAGGAACAGCCGGGCAGGGCGCGACGGAAACGGCACGAAGCCGAAGTTCTTGTAGAAGTCGGCAGCGCCTTGGTTCTTTGCGTCGACCAAGATTGCCCATACGGCCATCGAACGATCTGCCGCGAGCACCCGCTTGATCGCGTCCGCCAACAGCAATTCGCCGACGCCCCGCCCGCGGCCCCGCAGGTCGCGCGCTAGGCGTCCGATTAGCGCCGCAGGAATTGCTTCGTAGCGCGGCAGCTTCCGGGCGATCTCCTTAGGCAACTGGCCAGGATGGATCGCGCAGGTGCTCAGCGTGTAGAAGCCGACGACGCCTAGGTCGTCCTCGGTCGCGACGAAGACGCGCGCAATGTTGCGCTTTTCGTCTTGTCTCGCACGATGGCGAAAGTAGTCGTCGAGGTCGGGTTCGCCGCAAGAAAAGGTCGCCCGGTCATGTTCGCTGGAGAGAGGTTCTACCTTGATCGGCACTGGCCACCGCGTCGCCGATCATTCGACTTCGGTGGCATGGTGCTTGAGAGCGCTGACCAGCCGAGCTGAGGGTTTCGGTGGACTGAGGAGGGCTTCGAGGAAGACCTTGCGGTCCGCCTCGGTCAGCTCCATGTGTTCATGCTCGCTTAGGACCCGGCGAGCACCTTCGTAGGCGAGGTCAGCGGCCGAGAGGCCGCTCACTGCAGCGGCCTGCTGGATCACCCTTTTTGTGGAGGGGGTCACTCTAAGCTCTAAGCGCTCCGACTTGGTTTCGGCTCGCGCGCTCGCTGAGGTTGCTCGCTTCATCGTTTTCAACCCGTTCCAAATATTGTACGGCACCTAACCGTACATAGCATGATGCTTGAGTACTTGTCCAGCGCACCGCCCGCGCCGCCCCTTTTTGTCTGTCATAACCTCCTTTGCGATTAGCTATCGGCGCCTCCCCGAAATAAGAGTGGGGCAGGGCGCTATCAGCCAGGCGTAGCCTCGTCCGTAACTAATCCCGCTTCGATAATGGGTCCTTTTTGATCGTACCTATGAGCCATTTGGCCCGAGAAAATCGCCCTCGCACCGAAAATGGATCAGTGCTGCTGTTGACTTAACGAAGTAAAGCGGTTAGTTTAGTTATCTAGATTGCGCGCAGTGTCGGTTGAACGACGTGGGCGAGGAGGGTCTTGGTATGGAGCGGGGAGATGAAGAAGCGACGCAAGAATCCGCACGCGGTAGCGCTGGGCCGGCTGGGGGGCCTGGTGCGCAGCGCAGCCAAACAGCGGGCGAACCGCGAAAATGGCCGCAAGGGCGGGCTGGTCAAAAGCCGCAAGAAGCGTATCGCCGCCCGCCGCAACGCACGGCGTCCGCGTCCTGGACGCGCCAGGAAGTCATCCAAAAAGTGATCGCGTTGGTCCGGGCGCGCTTCGGCGATCGGGCGATTGGTCTCGGAGACCGTGGCATCCGCTTTGACGGCGGCCGCCGCGAAGACCTTCGGCATGCGCATCCAGCCTGATCTGGTGTTGGAACGTGAGTTATGGGCCAAAGGCGTCACCGCCGTTGCCGGGGTGGACGAAGTCGGCGTGTGATTTCGATACTCTGAAACGGCCCATTTCGATGCTCAGAGTTGGCCCACCCCGGGCGAGCCGAGCATTCTGCCGGAAGGCGGGAGGCTCGGGATGGAGCGGAGAACGAAAGTGGAGCTATTCGAGCAGATCCGACGGGAGTACGAGTTCGGGATCGGGACGATCAAGGGGGTAGCGGATAAGCTGGGCGTACATCGGCGGATGGTGCGTCAGGCCTTGGCGAATGCCGAACCGCCGGCGCGCAAGCCGAGCGCGCGGGAACGGCCGGCCATCGGGCCGCTGACACCGTTTATCGACGCGATCCTCGACGCCGATCGCCATGCGCCGCGCAAGCAGCGTCACACCGCGCACCGGATCTTCGCGCGCCTCAGGACCGAGCTGCCGGAGCGGCCGGTCGCGGAGACCACGGTGCGCCAGTACGTGCGTGAACGTAAACGGGAGTTGGGCTGGACGACGCGGGCGACGTGCGTGCCGCAAAGCTACGCGCCGGGTCAGGAAGGCCAGGTCGACTGGTACGAGGCGTGGGCGGAGTTAAACGGCACGCCGGTTAAGCTCCAGGTCTTTGCGCTGCGCAGCATGGTGAGCGGCGCGGCCTTTCATCGCGCGTATTATCACGCGACGCAGCAGGCGTTTCTTGAGGCCCATGAACACGCGTTTCACTATTTTCAGGGGGTCTTTCGGCTGTTGCGCTACGACAACCTGAAGAGTGCGGTAAAGCGGATCCTACGCGGCTATCGACGCGAGGAGACGGCACGGTTTATCGCGTTTCGCTCGCACTGGCGCTTCCAGAGCGAGTTCTGTACGCCGGAGGAACCCCATGAGAAGGGCGGCATCGAGGGCGAGGCGGGCTACTTCCGGCGCAACCACTGGGTGCCGCTGCCGCAAGCGCGCGACCTGGCCGCGCTCAACGCCCAGCTGCTCGCCGCGTGTCACGCGGACGAACACCGGCAGATCGCCGGCCGCGACGCGGCGGTGGGCGCGTTAATGATCGGGGAGCGCGGCCAACTCCTGCCGTTGGCCGAAGATGGTTTCGCCTTGGCGGAGGTCGCCTTCCCGCGGGTGGACGGGCTCGGCTGCGTCCGCGTACGGACCAATCTCTATTCGGCACCGGCGGCGCCGGGCCAGACCGTCGAAGTGCGGCTCTATCCGAGCTATGTCGAGATCCGCGACGAAGGTCAGCTCATCGCGCGCCATGAGCGCTGCTACGCGCGGCAGCAGCAAGTACTCGAACTCGAACACTACCTGGATGTCCTGGAGCGCAAGCCGGGCGCGCTAGCCGGGTCGAAACCGCTCGCCACATGGCGCCAGCGCGGCCTCTGGCCGCCGACTTACGATCAATTGCTCAAAGAGTTGATCCGCCGGCATGGCCAGTCGAGCGGCACGCGCCAGATGGTTCAAGTGCTGAGCCTGGTTAAACAGCACGGCCACGCGCGGGTCCGGGCGGCGGTCGACGAGGCCGTGACTCTGGGTTGTGCAGATGCTGCGGCGATCCGGCATTTGGCGGAAGCGGCGGACCTGGCCCGGGCGCGCAGCGCGATCATCGAGCTGGCGGCCCTGGCCCGCTTTGAACGACCACTGCCGGTAATGACCGACTACGATGGCTTGCTCGGCCAGTCAGTGGCGTCATGAGTGCCCAAGCCGCCGCTTTGGAAGCCGCCACCATCCGTCAGCAATGCAAGGTGCTGCGCATGCCGACCGTCGCCGCGCAATGCACGCAACTCGCCGAACAGGCGGTGCGCGAGCGGCGGACCCACCTCGGCTATCTTGAAGCGCTGCTGCAGGCCGAACTCGAGGAGCGCGAACAGCGGCTGGTCGAGCGGCGCATCCGCGAAGCGCATTTGCCGCGCCTCAAGACGCTGGAGGAGTTCGACTTCGCCCGCAATCCGCAGATCGCAGCGCAGCAGATTCACGAACTGGCGCGGGGCGATTATATCGGCCGCGCCGAGCCCGTCATCTTTATCGGTGACAGCGGCACCGGCAAGACCCATCTGCTGACCGGGTTGGCGGTCGCCGCCTGCCGGCAGAAACGTCGCGTGCGTTTCGCCACCGCCGCCGCGCTGATCAACGAACTGGTTGAGGCCAAGCATCAGTTGCAGCTCGGCCGGGCGCTGGCCCGGTGGGCGCGTTACGACCTGATCGCGCTGGATGAAGTCGGCTATGTGCCGCTGGCCGAGGTCGGCGCCGAGTTCCTCTTCCAGGTCATCGCCGAACGGGCCGAGAAAGCCGCCGTGATCGTCACCACCAATCTGCCGTTCTCCGAATGGACCCAGGTGCTGCCCAACGCCCGGCTGTGCAAAGCCCTGCTCGACCGCATTACCGACCGCGCGACGATCATTGAGACCGGCACCGAGTCTTATCGCTTCCGCCGGACTCTGGAGAAACGCAAACCCGCCCCGTAAAGGAGTAGTTAAAAAAGCACAATCTGATTACCGCGCCGCCGCCCACGGGCGGCGGATAAAGGCC